>CAMBAQ010000058.1 GCA_945863785.1 Chthoniobacter flavus | reverse complement strand
AGGTTAATCTCAGTAATGAGGCCGGTAGAATTAATCCCAATTTCTGGATTCAAAACAATAACCGCTCCCTTTTTATTCGTCTCTTCAGTTCTTGGGGAGCGGATATAGCTTCCACGGACGCGGCTATAGATTCCCTCATTGATTGGATCGACGGGGATGACTTTGTTTCACTCAAAGGGGCCGAGCAAGGGGAGTATGATAGGGCAGGTAGACGCGGATATCCAGCGAATCGTCCGATCAAGCACATTCGAGAGTTGGAGGCAGTGCTAAATCTCTCTAGACTTCTTTTTGAAAAGGAAGGCTGGCAAAGTTCATTTACGGTCTGGTATAATGGTAAAATCAGTATCCAATATGCCACAGAACCATTACTCACAGCGATCGCCGAATTTACCCCGGTGCAGTGCCGATCTCTTATCCAGATGCGCGCAGGTAGGGATGGCATAGATGGAACGAATGATGATCAAAAAATCGCTTCTCTCGAGGACATGGCCGATTTCCTCGCGCTCGGGCAGCGTCAGCGTGCTGCCCTGCTTGAGTTTTTTGACGTGTCTGGGGATTTGCGCCGCATTGAGTCTACTGGGTGGTGCGGTGGGGTGGCCCACAAAATCACGGTTGTATCGGGAGTTGACCCCAACTCGCAAATGATGAGTTGGGAGGAGCAATGAACAGGTTGACTGCAGATGCGGTTTTACGCCCAGGTCGAACTGGGTGGGAGTTTTGGAAAGTGCCGAACAATTCGGATCCTATCTGCGAGGCTTTTATTTTTCCAAAATCTCTAGGCCCTGTCCGTCATTTGATCTTGGCTGTTCCGACGCGCAGTCTGTTGGCTGTGCCTGTATGGATTTCCTCGCAGGGGGATCCCATCGAACTTGCGGATTTGGAGTTATCAAGTCGCCATTTGCTCAAAAAAAACGCAGAGGTCCACGGTATTCCCATTCTTGAAAAGGACGGTCGCTCCCTCATTCTCGCCCTGTCTTCCATCGATGACGATCGAGCCCAAGACTACTATTCCAAGGCCAAGACGTTTGAGTTTCCCGCTCGTTTATGGGATCCTGATGCAGAGGATGTGATTGTCTGGGGCGAGTGGGGCGAGATTTGCTTTGCATTTTATCGAGAGAAAAAATGTGTGTATTTCACCTGCACTGGCGAGATTGCTATTGGTTCCGCACTTTGCGGAATCATTACCCGCACGGCCATGCGTCTTCTTTCTGAGGGGGTGTTGCTTCGAATGCCGGCAAGGTTGCGACTGATTGGGGATTTTAGTTTTGAGGATCGCACGTCACTGCGAGATGGACTTCAGGTTGACGTGGAGCATTCCCCCGTCGCACCACCCCCATTTTTACTGGGCAGCTATACCAATCCCGCACCTCCTAGCGCGAAATTGGAAATGGAGAAACGCACAAGGTGGCAGAAGTTTCTTTTTTTCGCGGTCGGCGGCATCGCTTTCTATGCATTAGTGCTCTTGCTTATATCGGGAGACCTTCTTGTTCGCCGGATTCAGTTTTCGAAGCTCGCTTCGGAGCTTCATGGGATCGAGGAAACCTCTTCCGGAGCGCATAAGCTCGTTACTGAGTGGAAGGAGTTTCGTGCGGCTGTGGATCCGGCAGCGTTTGCGATCGATCAGCTCGCGGCCGTTGCCACCGAGATCCCCGGCGAGCAAGTGCGCCTGACTCAATACAGCTTCGATAGCGGTCGTTTCACCATCGCCGGTGAGGCTGCGGATGTAACTCAGGCCTACGATTTCTTTGAGAGAATAAAAAAAGCCCCGCTTTTGCAGGATTACGATTGGACCTCGCGCCAACCTCAGTTGGTCGGCCGCAATAAGGTTCGTTTTGAAATGGAAGGATTACGCCCCGATGCGAAAACCAGCGAAGAATGAACTAAGGCTTCTCGTGATCTTTGGAGCGGCTGTGTTTTTGGCACTAAACATCTTTGGAGTTCGTGCTTGGATGGGCCGCAGACAGGCCATCGCTGCGAATATTGAACAAACCCGCACCTCGCTGGAGGAGGCGAAATCTTGGATCATTGCAGCCGAGTCCATACAGGTCGCTCATGAATGGATGAAGGAACATCCTGCTCCTGTCAATACAGGCGATGGCGCGAGCACTGCGCTGCTCACTTCGGTGCGGGCTGAAGCCGAAAAGGCGGGAATCAAGGTCGTTGAGGAGACGTTGATGCCATCCGTCACAGGAGGTGCTGGGAACTCAGCTCTTTTGCAGACGAAACTCAGCGGCCCCTTTGCCGGTGTGGCACGATTCTTATTTGAATTGCAGTCCCCCATCGCTTGGCGAGCGGTGACCAAGATGACTATTCGTAGCGATAGCGAGCCACCTAATGTCGTCATGGACATGGAAATTCGCCAGTATTACGTTCCGCCCACTAAAGGCGGTGAATCCACCGGTTCGTGATGAAAATCCCACTTGCTCTCATTTTCATAGTAGGTACATGCGCTGTCAGCCTCGCCAGTGATCAGGCCGATGCCCTCTGGTTGCAGCCCCGATCGATGGATAAGTTTCAAATCCTCCTTGATCGCTCGCCATTTTCCCTTCCTACCGCAGAGGAGAGTGCTCCCATGGCGGAAAGGTTTTCGATAACAGGGTCCGCAACCATCAATGAGGAACCTGTTGTTTTTATTGTGGATAAAAATACGCAAAATCGTCTCATGCTGGGTAAAAATCCAGACTCTTCGGGCAACGTCCTCTTGGAATATCTGCCCGATCTGAATCCACAAAAGATGAAGGCGAGCATTCGCATTGATGGGCAGGTTACTACAGTTGCGTATGCTGAGGTCGCTGCCGATCAACCACAGCAAGCGCCGCCAGTTCCGATGGTTCCTAACGCCGTTCAACCTCCACCGGGATCCCAACCTCCACCAGGCGCAGTCAATCCAGCCCAACCGCAGGATCCATCCCAACAACCCCGGCGGGTTATACGTCGCCGAGTCATATCCGGTCAGAATCCACCAGCCCAACCTAATTCAGGCAAATGAAAAAAATCTTCTTAATTCTTCTTCTTACGTTGCCGGTAATTTCTCCCGCTCAGCAACCAGACCCTCAGATTCTGGCGCCGGGATCGCCCGTCACGCCGACCCTTCCTCCACCAGTTCCGGTAAATGCGGAAGAGACGGTTAGTATCACCTTTCCGAAAAACTCGGTTCTGGATGTCATCTCCTTCTATGAGACGCTGACAGGTAAGAGGATCATTCGCGACTCGAATCTCGCAGGTCAGGAACTCTCGATCATGGTGGCAAAGCCAGTTCCTCGCAAAGATGCGATCGCCATCATCGAAAGTTCCCTGCTGTTGAATAACTACAGCATCGTTCCCGTTGATACCCAAACGATCAAAATACTCGGCCCAAGTCGCGCTCCTCGCACGGAGGGGCTTCCGCTCTTGAGCGAGGTTAATGCATTGCCGGTGGATGGTGATAAGGTCGTGAGTTTTTACAAACCGCTCGGATTTGTCTCTCCCGAGGAAGCCATCGCCGTCATCCAAGGCGTGGTTCAAATCAACGCGTTTGGGTCTCTGGTACCGGTCCCGAATACGAATGCCCTCATCATCACGGATAAAACCCCGGTGATACGCAAGGCGATCGGGATTCTCGATTTGATCGACGTCGAACCTGCCCGTGTGGTCACGGAGTTCATCACCCTCAAGCGCGCGAATTCGGAGCGTGTGGTGGAAATCCTTAATGAAATGTTCGGCAAGGAGGAATCTACGAAGTCCGGTACAAGCGGTGGCAATACACCACCACAACCGAAAGAGGGGCAGCCTGCTGCGGCCGTCGCAACCGCTGCTGGGGGGGCTTCGAGCGCCCGCTATGAGAACCGCCTTTTGGCTGGTAAAGCTAAGTTCGTTGCAGACAAGCGCACGAACCGGGTTCTCGTGGTCACGCGCACAGAGAACTACCGTTATGTCAAAGATGTGATCGCCCAACTCGACTCCTCTGCCGATTTTGAGGAACCCTATGTGCGTGTTCTGAATTATGTTCCGGTGAACGATATCTTCCCTGTCCTTAGCGACATGCTTGCCGAGAAGGATAGTGAGCAGCAGGGTGGAACCGGAGGGAGCTCAAGCTCATCCACACAGGGACAAAATTCCAACCCGCTTTCTAATTCGCAAGCGAACTCGAATAACTCAAATGACTCATCGTCTGGCAGCAACGGAATGACTCGTCCGGATCGCTTAGGAAGTGAAACGGAGCAGGGGGCTCCCCAGTCCGTCACAATAGGTGAGATTCGCCTGATTGGTGATAATAATTCAAACAGCGTGATTGTCTTTGGCCCACCGGAGAGCAAGCTGCGCGCAAAGCAGATTCTCCAACTCCTCGACCAACGCCCAAAGCAGGTCTATCTCGCTGTAGTCATCGGCCAACTCCGTCTTGATAAGGGGATGGAATACGGCGTGAGCTACCTGATTCGGAATAAAGGATTTTCACCGATCAGTAACTTCCTGGGCAATTCCGATGGGAGCGGTATCGCGGCAACGGCACTGAACCCCACGCAACTGCCCGGCGGATTTCCGAATCCTGCCAGCATCGTGAATCCGGGTTCTCTCACTCCAGCCCTTTCCGCTTTATCTGGACTCACGATGTACGGGACGATTGCCGATTCTGTCGATGTCTTTGCGCGTTTTTTAGAAAACACAAATCGATTCCGCACATTGTCGCGCCCTGTCATCTATACAACAAACAACCGCAAGGCGACGATCCTCTCGGGGCAAAAAGTCCCCGTTCCCACGCAGTCCCTCACCAGCGCGACGGGTGGTGGATTTTCTGGCAATGGCAGCTCGATCACTTCCAACATCCAATACCAAGATGTCGTTCTCAAGCTCGAGGTGATCCCACTCATCAACTCGGATCGCGAGGTCAACCTCGTGATAGCCCAGACTAATGACAACATCATTGGTAAGGAGTCGATCTCGGGCAACGAGGTTCCTATCATTGCGACGCAGGAGATCACCACCAGCGTGCGTGTTCCAAATGGGGCAACGATCGTTCTCGGTGGACTCATTTCCGAGGACAAGGAGCGCAATGTGAGCGGTCTTCCCTATCTTTCTCAAATCCCCGTGCTTGGAACACTGCTCGGCGGCCGAACTGACACCAAAGTCAAAAAAAGTGAACTCATTGTGATGATCCAGCCGGTCGTTGTGGATTCCAATCAGGAGATGATGAAGGGCAGTGCCTATGAGGCTGATCGCACACCGCTTGGACGCGATGGGCAGGAAATGACGGCTCCCATTGCTGAGCAAGCTCACCCTCCAGCTGTCTGGAAGCCCACTCCAGTTCCAACGCCCGTGAAGGAAAAGAAGAAATTCCAATTCCCTTGGTCTAATAAGCAAAATGATTGATGATCTTCTGCAACTGGCGCTCCTTAACGGATGTGTCGATAAAGAGGCCTGTGATGCGCTCCTTCGCAACGCCGCCTTGGAGCAGCGCTCCCTTGTTGCTGCCATCCTTGATGCCAAGATCGTTCGCGAGCCGGAATTTTTGAGTGCCCTTGCCGAACGACTTCATCTCCCTTGGAGGGATGAAGAGGCAGTAGCTACGATCGAGCATGTGCGCGATAAGTTTCCCGCCAGGCTCGCGCTCGGGCAGATCGTGATTCCGGAGGCGATGGTCGATGGCGGTGAATTACGCGTTTTTGCTTTTGATCCGTTTGATTTTTCGGGGTTGCAGGCCGTGGCTCAATTTTGGAAAGGGCCAGTGAGAATGGTGATGACCACCCGACGCCGACTTGTGGATATTCTCAGGACCACCTACGGCGTGGGTGCTGATACTTTCGAGGAACTGCTCGAGGGGCGTGAGGACGACCTTCCCGGAGGCGTGCAGGAAGAGGTCAATGTTGTCGATGAAGAAGACTCCGAAGCTTCCGTGATGAAGTTTGTGAATCAGATTCTCCGCGAAGGTTTGCAACAAGGAGCCACGGATATCCACTTTGAGCCCTTCGGCAAAGATCTGCGCATCCGCTACCGCATTGATGGCGTTTTACACGAGACACCGGTTCCGCAGCGAATCAAGGTTCTTCAGGATTCGGTAATTTCCCGTCTCAAAATCATGTCCGCCCTCGATATTGCGGAGCGGCGCCGTCCACAAGATGGTCGCATCGCGCTTGAGATCGCAGGACAACCGATCGACGTTCGTGTAGCCACGATTCCCAGCGTGTATGGGGAAAACGTGAGCCTGCGTCTTCTAGGGCAGCAAACATTCAACTTCGCCTCGCTCGGTCTGGATCCCGAAAATGAGAGGCGTATTCGCAACCTGATTTCGATCCCCAACGGCATCATCCTGGTCACTGGCCCAACGGGTTGCGGTAAGAGTACTTCGCTCTACACCTTTTTAAGTTCCATCAATACCAAGGAGCGTCGCATCGTAACGATTGAAGATCCGGTGGAACATAAGCTCGATGGGGTGATCCAGATCGCCGTTAAGCCTGAGATCGACCTTACCTTTGCCACGGCGTTGCGTAGTATTCTTCGAGGTGATCCGAATGTGATCATGGTCGGTGAAATGCGTGATCTCGAGACCACCGAGATCGCTATCCGTGCCGCTCTCACAGGTCACTTGGTTTTTAGTACGTTGCATACGAATGATGCGGTTGGTGGCATTACTCGTCTTCTCGACATGGGAGTGGAGCCATTTTTGGTCGGATCTTCCGTTCGATCGTTTATCGCCCAGCGTCTCGTTCGACGCCTGTGTCCCCATTGCTCACAGCCTGGCGAAAATAAAGACGACGAGCTTCTGGGGATTGGATTTCCCCTCGAGTTCGCATCTAAAATCCGTCGCCCAGTTGGCTGTGAACGCTGCCGCAACACAGGTTACGCTGGTCGAACAGCTCTCTATGAGATTTGCCTGATGAGCACACGAATGCAGGAACTCATTCAGAAGCGTTCGACGGGATCGGATCTTCGTGATCTTGCCATCCGCGAGGGAATGGTGCCTCTCCGCAAGTCAGGTTGGCAAAAAGTCTCCGAAGGAATCACCTCGATTGCTGAAGTCGTTCGGGTGACGTCCAACGAAGTCGATATGCTGAATGAGTGAAAGTGATGCCTGATGCCGGATTTTAAATACAAAGCGACGGCTGTGGATGGAGTCATCTCCACTGGAGTGATCGCCTCAAAAACGCGCTCCGAGGCCTATCGGACTCTGCGTTCGCGTGGTCTTAACCCCATCAGTGTGGGAGAATCGACCGGCAAAGTGGTCGCAGATCAGGCGGCTCAAGATCCTAGCCAGTTGGTGAAGCTTTCCACCTCGCAGTTGCTGTTCTTCACCGAGGAATTAGCTGAGTTGCTTGAGGCTGGACTTAAGCTGGAGTCGGCTCTGAAGGTCATCGAGCAAAGACAGGAAAAATCGGGAATCCAACCGATCGCTGCCCGCCTACGCCAACGCGTTCGTGATGGTTTTAACTTTTCAGCGGCTCTCCAGGAGTGCAACAAGACGTTTGATTCTTTGTACTGCAATCTTGTTGCAGCGGGAGAGGCATCCGGTGCCCTTCCACAAATCCTGAAGCGGCAATGTGCCTATCTCACGCTTATCGAGGACCTGCGTCGCCGTGTGATCTCGTCGCTCCTATATCCAGCTATCGTTTTTACTTCGGCGATCGTGTTGATGTTTGTGTTCCTCACGTTTTTGGTTCCCCAACTTTCTGTTCTCTTGGGAAAGACCGGACAGAAATTGCCGCTCATCACGCAACTCCTCATTTCTGTAAGCCAGTTTTTTGCTGCGTGGTGGTGGGCGGTTATCGCCCTGATCGGTTTGGTAGTCCTTCTTGTTCGCGCGGCAGTTCAAACCCCTGCAGGTCGCGCGTGGTGGCATCGTTCGATGCTGGATCTGCCAGTGGTTGGTCCGGTTCTTCGTGCCAAATTCTACGCTGAGATGTTGCAGACTCTTTCCACGCTGGTCTCAAATGGAGTGGCGCTTCTTCAGGGGCTCCAGTTGATGATTAACGCCACCAGCAACGTGTTTCTTCACGATTTGTTGGTCAAAGTTTCTTCGATGGTAGGTGAGGGGACGAGTCTAGCGAACGCTCTACGCCGGGTGGGATTTTTCCCCCCTGTGATGATGGATATTCTTTCAGTGGGTGAGCAGACCGGAGACATTGGAGGTGCGTTGGACCGAGCTGCAAGGCGTTTCGACCGTGACCTCACAACCCGCATCGGTCACCTCACCACACTCGTTCAGCCGGCAATCATTTTGCTCGTCGCCCTGTTCGTTGGCATTGTGGCTTACTCGATGATTGCGGGTATTCTCACCAGCGTTAGTTCTCTCAAAGCACGATGATTTAGCCTATGGGTTAAGCCTCCCTTTCGGTCGCAAGTCACAGCTTGTGACCCATTTTTTTCTTTTTGGTTTCGAGGTATTTTGCGTTGTGGGGGTTCGGAAGCGAGTGAACGGGGATTTGCTCCACGATTTCGATGTCATAGGCCTCGAGGCCGACGACTTTACGTGGGTTGTTCGTGAGGAGGCGAATTTTGTGAACGCCGAGGTCGGCGAGGATTTGCGCGCCGAGGCCGTAATCACGTAGATCCATCGGGAACCCTAGCTTTTCATTGGCTTCGACGGTATCAAGCCCTTGTTCTTGGAGTTTGTAAGCGCGAATTTTGGGGCCCAACCCAATGCCGCGGCCTTCTTGCCGCATGTAGAGTAAAATGCCGCCGCCTTCTTTTTTAATCCGCTCCATAGCTTGATGGAGTTGTGATCCGCAGTCGCAGCGCCGAGAGGCAAAAACATCACCGGTGAGGCATTCGCTGTGCACGCGAACGAGGGTGGCTTTGGTTGGAGAAATTTTCCCCATCACGAGCGCAATGTGGTGCATTCCGTCAACCAGGGACCGGTAAAGGTGGAGATCAAAATCGCCGTAGTCCGTCGGCATCAAAATCGATTCCTCACGTTCAACGAGCTTCTCGCTTTTGCGACGATAGGCGATGAGATCCTGGATGGAACACATCTTGAGTTTGTGCTTCTGTTTGAAGCGAACGAGATCAGGAAGGCGTGCCATGGCGCCATCGTCTTTCATGATCTCGCAAATGACACCCGATGGGTCTAATCCCGCCAAGCGAGCGAGATCGACGGCGGCTTCGGTGTGTCCAGCACGTCGGAGAACCCCGCCGGCCTTGGATTGGAGCGGAAAAACATGTCCCGGTTGGATCAGGTCACTGATATTGGATTTCGGATCAGAGAGGACTTTAATAGTCGCAGCCCGATCTTTTGTGCTGATTCCGGTGGTGATTCCACGAGTGGCATCGACGGAAACAGTGAAATCGGTTTTAAAAAACTCACGGTTTTGAGAAACCATGCGTTGCAAGCCGAGTTGAGAAGCACGTTCCTCAGTGATCGGAGCGCAGATGAGACCTCGGCCGAATTTGGCCATGAAGTTCACCGCATTCGGAGTGACCTTAGCGGCCGCCATCACAAGATCGCCTTCATTTTCGCGGTCGGCATCGTCGGTGACGATGACCATGCGACCGCGTCGGATATCGGCAATCACTGCCGGGATGGGATCAAAAGGAGATTTCATGTTGGGCAAGACCGATTCCTACCAGAGCACGTTGAATCAGGAAAGACGCTTGATTCTTTCTTTGCATGGGGTCCTAGGGTAATGACTCGCGGATGGAATACGATTTTGTGGTCGTGGGCGGGGGAAGCGCTGGATATGCGGGCGCGAGAACCGCTGTGGATCTGGGATTGCGGACTGCTGTCATTGAAGGCGGGAGAGAGGTCGGGGGGCTTTGCATCCTCCGAGGCTGCATGCCTAGCAAAACCTTGTTGGAGTCCGCCAGACGTTTCCGCGTTCTTCAGAGAGCCGGAGAGTTCGGTCTAGGCTTGGATCATCCTCGTTTCGACGCGGCTGCCATCATCGAGCGGAAAAAAAGACTCGTCACGGAGTTTGCGGATTATCGAAAAGGTCAACTTGAGGCGGGAAGATTTGATTTCATTCGCGGAGAGGCGGTTTTTTTAAGCCCTAATGAAGTTTCGGTAAATCTGCTCGATGGCACGGAACAGATCATCCGATCGAAAAGTTTTCTTTTGGCCACGGGTTCGAAAATCGCCGTTCCATTAGTCCCTGGTTTGGCGGAAGCGGGTTGCCTGACGAGTGATGATATGCTCGATAGAACCGAGATGCCGGACTCCCTCATTGTTCTTGGCGGTGGGCCAGTGGCTTTGGAATTGGCCAGCTATTGCCGCGCCTTCGGGAGTCGAGTCACCCTCATTCAAAGGAG
>CAMBAQ010000057.1 GCA_945863785.1 Chthoniobacter flavus | reverse complement strand
TTCTGGAAATGCTTCGCTCGTTTTCGAAGGAATCCGATCCGATGGTCGTCCTCCTTTCCCCAGGCCCGCTAAGCCCGGCTTACTCGGAACACAGCTTTCTCGCCCGCCGAATGGGACTCCCGCTAGTGCAAGGTGGCGATCTGCTTGTTTTGAATGACGACGTCTATCTCAAAACCGTTTCCGGCTTGGACAAGGTGGACGTCATTTACACACGTGTCTCCGACCAATGGCTCGATCCGATGGTTTTGCGCCGCGATTCCAATTTGGGAATACCAGGACTCGCGCACTGCGTCCGAAGGCAGAGCGTGGCTGTGATCAATGCAATCGGATCCCAGATTTCCGACGATCGGGCTCTCCTCCCCTTTGCCTCCCAGATCATCCGCTACTACCTCAACGAACGCCCGATCCTCCCCTCCGTTTCGACCTACTGGCTTGGGGACATCGATCAGCGCGAGCTTGTGATGGGGGATTTGCAAAACTTCACCATCCGCCCGCTCTCCGGCGAGCGCATCCTCCTCGGTGGCGATGGGCGGCTGCCTAGCAGCGAAAAGCTGGAAGCCGCTAAGTTGGAAATTTTAGAGAACCCCTCCCAATTCGTCGCCCAACCGCAAAACTGCGATGCGGAAACCATTTCCTTTCAGGACGGTGAACGCTGCAAACGCCGACAAGATCACATTCTCTTCGCCCAACGCAAGGCTGACGGATCCTACGAAGTCTTCCCCGGCGCACTCACCCGCGTCTCCACATCAGAATCGGAATTCACCTCCTCCGAACTGGGCGGTGGAAGCAAGGACACATGGGTTCAGGTCGACCTGCATAAAGAACGCGATGAGTGGGATCCCTCTCGGCAAATCGATGCCAAGATTCCAGCCCACGGCGTCACCAGTCGCGTCGCAGAAGCTTTTTACTGGATCGGTCGCTATCTTGAGCGCGCCTACGACCTCGCCGGGATGGTGAGCGTCATCGAGTCTCTCGAAATCGAGGAACTCAACCCCACGGAAAGAATGAACTACCGCCCGGTCTGGAACCGGATTCTTCCGATGCTCGAGGGCGCTGGCAGTCCGACGAGGCGGACGATTTCGAGCCCGACTGGACGCTACCGCCTCACATTGGACACCAGCGAACCCGGATCGGTCGTGAGCACCATCCTGCGCGCAGCGGGGAATGCCGAGTCTGTTTTGGAAACGCTCAGCCTCGATGCCTGGGGCGTCTTGAGCATCTTGAGGAACCGCTTTCGAAACTCCCAGTTTGCCCCCGATTCCAGCGAAGAGATCCTGACCTCCTCCAGTCGACGCCTCTGCGATGTCGCCCGCCAGTTGATCCCTCAGTTTTTCGGAACTGCTCAGTGCACGATGCTTTCCGACGATGGTTGGAATTTCTGCGAAATCGGACAACTGATCGAACGTGCGGCCATCACAGCCAACGCCGTCACATCGATCACGAAACCGCTCCTGCAGCCTCCCACCGGTAGCGGGAGCGATCATGCCATGGAAATCCGCCTCTCGGCTTTTCTTCGCTTACTGAACAGCCGCGACATCTACCGTCGCGTCTATCAGATGCGCATCGAGCCATTAGCGCTATTGGAGCTTCTATGGACGAATCCCGTCGCTCCGCGATCCGTCGTTCACTGCCTCACAAGCTGCGTCGCTCGCATCCGAGGAAATGAAAAAAATCTGTCTCCCTCAACTGGACGCGCCATTGCGGAGATCGAAAACCTCATCCAGTCCATTCTGAGCACCAATTGGGAGACCCTCTTGGCCGAGCAAAAGCCCCTAAAACAGGGCAAATCTCCCCTTCAAACCCATTGCGAGGGTCTTTTAAAGCGACTTCTCGCCCTCCACACGATCCTTTGCGACAGTTTTTTAAACCACCAAGTCCTCATGCACGTAGAAACCAAACCGCTTTTTGAAGACTAGCCTGCGCCCTATTCTGCCTAGCCTAATGACCGCGCTCGTGCCAAATTAAAGCCAATTCGGGAGTCGCTTATGAAATTTAAAATCACCAAAGAAACGCTCTACACTTACGAGGACCTTGTTTCTCTTTCGCCACATACCTTGAGAGTTTATCCCCGTGTGGACGTACACATCAAAGTCGATCACTTCGAGTTGCAGAGCAATTCGAACGCCCAGATTCAGTTCCGCCGAGATCTCTTTGATAACATTGTTGCCCATTGCTTTTACCCACACACCTCGAACCGCCTAGGCTTCCGCACCATCATAGAACTCAGCGTTCAGGAGAAAAATCCCTTTCAATTCCTCCTCGACTCGCACGGTCTAAAAATCCCATGCCAATACAAAGAGGAAGAACTCGCCGTACTAGCTCCCTACATCACCGTGGCCGAAAATGCCAAGCTCCCGTCTCCGCTTGCGCCCACTGTTCCTCGCCCGACTGTGGAGACTTTGGTGAATATCAACTCCTGGATATTTGAGAACATCGCCTACGAACGCCGCGAAGACGCGCACCGCCACTCGGCCGCCGATATCCTCAAACGCGGATCCGGATCCTGCCGCGATTTTTCAACTCTGCTCGCCGAGTCTCTCCGACAAAACGGCCTCGCAACACGCCTCGCCAGCGGCTTCGTATGGGAAGGTGACAAGCCCGAGGAAGATAAAAAGGCTTCGAGCGCCATGCACGCCTGGGTGGAAGCCTATCTTCCCGGTGCGGGCTGGATCGGCATGGATCCCACAAATGGCGTTCTTTGCGACCACCACTTTGTCACCACCGCCGTTGGACGCACCCAACCGGACATCGCTCCGGTGAATGGCAGCTATTACTCGAGCAAGCCAGTCACGAGCAGTTTGGTGACCCGACTTTTTCTTGAAAAAATCGCCTGAAAGTATCCCTCTGCTCCTTGTGTTCGTATCTTAGAAAATGCTGATTCACTCCCGACGATAATCGCGCAGCCCCAATGATGAATTTTTTTAATAACTGCACGGCCCTAATCACGGGCGCCTCATCCGGCCTTGGTGAAGAGTTTTCGCACCAACTCGCCCCCTATGCTTCCCGTCTCATCCTTGTGGCTCGTCGGATCGACCGCTTAGACGCCCTCGCCACCCACCTCCGTGAACTCCACCCGAACTTGGATGTCAGGATTTTTGCAGCCGACGTCACGCTAGCGGAACGCCGCCACGCCTTAGCCGACTGGCTCACCGACGAAGACATTGAGGTGAACTTCCTTGTTAACAACGCCGGCCTAGGTGATCACGGGCCCTTTGACACCAGCGATTGGGAACGTGTGGAAAACATGATCGATTTAAATATCACCTCACTCACCCACCTCACTCATCTTCTGGTGCAGGGAATGCTCGAAAATGGCCGTGGTGCAATCTTGAATGTCAGCAGCGTGGCGGGCTTTTTTCCGATCCCACAAATGGCGGTTTACTCAGCAACCAAAGCGTACGTGACAAGTTTCTCCGAGGCGCTTGCTATGGAGCTTCGTCCCCAAGGCATCTCGGTCACAGCGCTCTGCCCCGGGCCAGTGCCCACTGAGTTTTTTGACACCGCAACAAGACCTGGAGAAGAAGACCAAGCCTCCCATTTCAAAACTTTTCCAGCCATTGTGGTTTCTGCGCAAGAGGCTGTCAGGACTGGCCTCGAAGCTGTGGCTCGGGAACGCGCGCGCGTCATTCCAGGTCCTCTTCTTGCTGCTGCGGTAGCCGTCGCCTTGATGATTCCTTTTTGTATCGTCCGCAGGATCCTTGCGATGAACTCGGCAAAACTTTAATTCTACTTACGATGACCAATCACATCCAAAATGCCAACGAAACGGAATCCCAAGTGATTTCCTTCGCCGAAGCATTTGAACTCATCAATCCTCACCTCTACACCGTAGAAGAACGCATCCGTGCCCAAGCCAAATCGTTCGACCCAGCCGTCGAAGGCTATGTTTCCTATGTTTGCGGTGCAGGCGGCAAACGCCTTCGCCCCGCACTCGCCCTCCTTTCGGCGGGTGCGACGGGAAAAATCACCGCAAGCCACGTCGATCTGGCTGTGATTCTGGAACTGATCCACATAGCCACGCTTGTCCACGATGACATCATGGACGGGGCTGAACTCCGCCGCGACCAAGCCTCGGCGAATGCGAAATGGGGAAACGCCATTACGGTTCTGCTTGGCGATTGCCTCTTTGCTCACGCCCTTCGCCTTTCCACCAATTTCAGCAATAGCGATATATGCCGCCGCATTGCGGATGCCGCCTCGGAGGTTTGTTCTGGAGAAATCATCCAGACCCAACGCCGTCACGACCTCAAACTCAGCACTGCGGACTACTACCGCATTATCGAGATGAAGACGGCCGCCCTCTTCACCGCCGCTTGCGAACTCGGCGCCTTCATCAGCGAGGCGAGCCCGACAGTGATCGGTTCGCTCAAGACCTACGGCACCAAACTCGGTGTGGCTTACCAGATCTACGACGACATCCTCGACCTTGCCGGCAATGAGGATGAATCCGGAAAAACGCTGGGCACGGATCTTCAAAAGGGAAAGTTCACTCTCCCCGTGCTCCTTATGCTCCAGTCTGGAAAAGACGTGGGCGAACTCCGCGAGATCCTTCTCAACGAGGATAGCGAACGCGCTGAGGCCCTCACCCAGATGCTTCGCGAGGCAGGAACGATCGATGCCGCTAAAAAAATTGCCGAGCGACTCATTGGAGAATGCTTGGAGCAATTAAACGGCATTCAGGACAACCGCTACGCACGCGGATTGCGCTCGATCCCAGAGCACCTTCGCCACCTCCTCTCTAAACTTTAAGAGAAGAGGTTCGTTTCCAATCTCAGCGAAGGCTCTCTTCTAATCCTAAAATGGCTTGGGAGACAGGATTCCCAGAAGTGATTTATACCAAAAGCAGCTTGCTTTTGGATTTTAGTAGAGGGGCACAGCGCGTCTCGCCTGTGTGCTGCGTTCTGCTCCTTTGGTTCCGATGGGGAGGGTGCGAGAAAGTAGACCCGTATCCACACGGCCGAGACGGCCATGCCCCCCCCTTTTCCGCTGCAAAGTCCAATTTCAAAGGGACAATGGTATTATACGTTTTTAAAAGGTTTTACAAAACAGCAACCGCTCATTTGAATTCCAAATAAATAGTCGACCCTTAAAAACAGGTCAACCCTTTTTCAGTTAATGCAATAGGAATTATTCATACGATGTTGGATTGCAGGTAAAGGTTATTACCTCTAGGTTCAAAGACCCTGCAATCCAATTCGATCAAGCCGCACGGGCAATTGAAATCACCATCACCTTTCGAAGAAGGCCGGTTGGTGGCTGCGCGCCCCCCATAACCCCGCACCGCTCGCCGCGGCAGGCGTTCAGGGGGGGGAACTCAATCAAGGCTTGCCTGTTGTCAAAAAAGCAGAAAAAATCAATGACGCGTAAAGAAATTTCTTGCATGACAACATGCCTGCCTTTTGTGGTTAATTCTGTCCAAAAAACTCTTCACCCGCCGATTTCGGTTTTAGGCGATTGCTTCGGTTCGAAAATTCGCTGCCAGCATCGCCTCTAGCTCGCTCATGGCGACTTGGAGTTCTTGGCGCAGTCGTTCGGACTCCGGCGAGGCATCCAGTGGTGGGGTAAGAAGGGCCGCGTAGCGCCGTGCAAAAGCTTTATTCTCGCGGGTGTCGCCGAGTTGCGCGAATAAGCCGCGAACGCGATCGGTGAGGATTTTAGCTTCGGATATCTTGGCAAAGGCGGCTTCCTCTGTGGATTCACCCGCATTCAGGGCCTTCAATTGTCGGCAAGAAAATGTTCGGCAACGTTGCGGACGCTTATCATAAATCGAGCAACAGGAATCCTTATAAGCAGGGCACGGCTGAAGAAATTGCATTTCGCCATCCTTGCGCTTCAACTTCATCCCGAGAGCGGTGAGGGAGCGAATGGAATCCTCAGGCTGCAGACGGGTTCCATAAAAAAGAACCCCATTGCAACACATCCCACACGCCGCACACAATTTCGCAGCGAGTGACTCCCCTCCAGCGTTCGCCTCCGCTTTCAAATCCATATTCCCCATGGGGACGAACGATGGAGGGCAATATACCCAATGTCAACCGATCCGCCACGCTAATGGCGGAATTTTTTTTACTCGTCGCCGGCCGAGAGCGTTCGACGAACGAGAAGATCGATGACATGGCGATCGAAGTCCCCAGCGATATTTTGTCCCGTACTGGCGAAGAGAGGAACAAGACCATCGTCGAGCACAAACTCCCAGAGCTTGCCGCAACGCGGAAGCTCATCGACATGCGTGAAGACGACATGCGTGGCCCCAAGAGCTGTGGCGCGGGTATAGGCTTCTTGGATAAGCGTTCGTTCGTAGGCGGCATTCACGACGAGCACACGGGATTCGACCCCCAACTCATCGAAGGTTTTTTGCAAATGGCGGATATTTTTTCCGTTGAGAATCATTCCCGGAACATCGAAGTAAACATTGGTCTCTTCGGGCACCTTGCGAAGCTCGGAGGGCTCGCGCAGGAGCGCCACGCCAAGAGCCTCGCAGAACATGGATAGACCTTCAGCCGAATTGGGCTCATCGGCCTCGAGCTTCATCACACACGCACTGCGACCGCGAAGAAAGACATCGGAGGCGATTTGCTTGCAGAGGGCCGTGGTGACTCCCGCTCCAGGCGAGCCAAGAAAGGCCACACGGTTCGAGAGAGCTAGATTCCGGCTCGGAGCCCGGTCGCGCATGAGCATCGCAAAATGCGAGATCGCCGTCTGGAGCGGCTGGTCTTTGAGTTTGCGGGATTCCGGATGCTCTTCAAACTGGGCAAGAAACTCTGTAGGAATGCCCGCCTTGGAAAGCAGAGTCCAAAGCCGTCCCGTCGGCAGGTTGTTGAACATGGCTCGGACTAGCGACTCCGAGACCAGCTCCGTTTCGTCACGTCCACCTTCCACCGCTGCGGCACGCTGTTTGCGAGGACGCGGGGCTCTGCGACGCTGGGAATTATCTGAGGCCGGCTCGTCTTCAGCCTCTGGAAGCGATGAAGGCTGCGCGGCCTCCGGCGCTGGTTCCTCCACAGGAATTTGAGCAATGATCTCAAGCTTCGGCGAACTCAAAAATTTCGCTAACCCCTCCCCCTCGACCTGGCGAACGGAAATGACCTGGGCCATTTCACCGAGCTTCTCACGAATGATCGTCGCCGCTTCCTCCGCCGACTTGACGATGAATTTGTACTTCTGGCCTGGAGTGATGGAGACGTTTTTTTGAGCCATGGGTCAGCGTATTAGACCAGAAAAAAGATTTTTAGACAGAATTTACAGAATTTTAAAAATGATCCCAAATATTTCAAGATAGGATGATCTGGGCTTACAGGCTCTGCAAAAAACAAAGTCATTTTTTCAGCCTAACAAATGACACCACTTACTGGTTTCCCTATTATTTTGTTAATTCTGTAATTCTGTCGAACAGATTACCAAACCACCCAAGAGCCTTCAGCCTGCGTTGCAGCTGGTGTAGTGGCCCGGTGGGTTTTATAGGTTTTGATGAGTTTCGCTGGGGTTGGCACGGCTGGCTCAACCTTGGCCACGGTGCGAACGGAGTTTTTCAAAAGGAGCTGTTCGCTCTCGCGGCTGAGAAGAAGGAGTTTGAGGATTTTGGCCAAAACGCGCTTGCGTATTTCGCAAGAAGCCGCGTGCTCGGCACTTTTTACCGGCCCAGCCACCCGCAATCCCTGGAGTGCTTCGTGAAGTTTGGCGACAATCTGCTTTTTGCGATCAATATGGGCATTTTCTTCCGAGGAACTGGATCGAAGACTCGCATTTTCCTCATGCATAAAAAAATCAAGCTCATCACAGAGGGAGTTATAGCGCTCAAGAGCAGAAAGGGTATTCATCTGCATACCTACTAGCAAGAGGTGTGCCAGCTTCATAAAGCAATGCAAGATGCATATTCACCTGATTTCCCAGAGAAGTGCTCCCTTACATTATTTTGCTTGAGCAAGCATCTCTTTTCCAGCCTTCTTGAGAATTTGGAAGCAGGCAAAATGGGCACGCTCTAAAGTAACATCTATAACCCTAAATCCGGCAGTTGAGGGTTATAAATGCGCAGATCTTCCCGTAGTAGGAATCGGGAGGCTGGTGTTGAGGGTATCGGAGTTATGAGTTTCTCAAAAATCCGCTGCATGATGCGCTCCCTGCGTTGGAAATTGGTCAACGGTTCCGCATTTTTGAGCAGGCTTTGTAAGAACGCACTGACCTTGGAGATTTGGATTTTGATTCTGTTACCCTTGGAGTGACTGAGGTTGGCGCTGATCCGGGTTTGCGCAGCGTGGAGGGTCGGCGGGAGACTTCGACGAAGAGTTCGGGACGAGTTGTCACCGCCTCGCGGTGACTTTCGCGCGTTCAAAACGACCCTTTTTTAAAAGCCGTTTTCGGGATAATAATGATTGACCGCCAGTCTTCATGTCCTAGCACGCGTTTTCACACAGCGATAGCATGCAAAAAAGAGGCCCATCTTTCGATGAGCCTCTTTGATTTAGAACTAAATTCTAACTTGCTAGCCTTGGAGCAACTTAACAAGCGACTGCTGGCTCGTGTTTGCCTGAGCAAGCATCGCTGTTCCTGCCTGCTGCAGGATTTGGAAGCGGGCCAGTTGGCTACTCTCAGAAGCAACATCCACATCAATAATGCGACTATTGGCTGCCTCGAGATTCAGCGCGTTAATATTAAGATAATCCTGAGCAAACCCTACACGACTTGACTCTGAGCCATTCTGCGCACGCATCGTTGCCAACTCTTGAATTGCGTCTTGCAAATCAGATGAAACCGTGGTGGAAGACGCAGCTGTTAATGTACTACTGATTACAGTTGCTATAGTACCGCCCGTGATGTCTGCCTGTGTCAACCCAAGTGTTTGAGAACCATCTTCTGAAGTGGACACCTCAAGCACCACACCACCAGCACCATAAAGAGCCACACCATTGAATTCTTCGTTAGCTAAGCTCGTCATTTGCAGAGCGAGATTTTGGTACTCCAAATCGTAATTTGCAATGTCAGTAGAGTTCTTTGTAGGATCGTTTGCTAAGGTCGCAAGCTCCGACATACGGTTCAGGACTCTATCAGCAACCTTGAATGCGCCATCCTGCGTTTGCAGATAAGATTGCGCATTAGCTAAGTTGATCGCTGTTGCTTCAGTGCGTTTCAGTGCAGCAGCCATTTTCATTGAGACCGCTAGGCCGCCTGCATCGTCACTGGCATTGACTATGCGCCTTCCACTCGAGAGCCTTTGAAGGCTTTTCTGGAGGGCATCGTTGGTTTTACCGAGGTTAAGCCCCGCATTACTAGCAGCGGGATTGACGTTAATTGATATCATAATGATTTATTTTGGTTTGATCCAATCCATGGATCGTTTCTCTGCGAATGATACCAAAGCATCATCCGTGCCAAGAGTTTTTTTGTGCTTTCCCCCTTAAGTTCCGGAAAAAAATGCCGAAGTCAGGAGCCAAAAAGGGCAATTTTTGCCAGCCAGAGGGGCTCTGTTGGCGATTTTTTAGGGTTAAAAGCCCAGTTAATCGATGACGACGTCCTGGGAACCGGCGATAATTTCCCCGATTCGGATGCCTTTCGTGAGGCGCAGGGCTTCGCCGGCTCGCTTGGCGGGAACGATGAGCACCATACCGATGCCCATATTGAAGACCTGATACATCTCGTCCATGGGGACATTACCTAGAGTCTGGATGAGATTGAAGATCTGCGGCAGTTTCCAAGTGGCGCTGTGGATCGAGGCGCGGCACCCCTCGGGAAGGACGCGGGGAAGGTTGTCGAGAAGACCACCACCCGTGATATGGGCGGCGCCGTGGAGCATTCCTGCAGGAAGGGAGGCCATGAGCGGTTGGTAGTTTGGATGAACGCGGAGGAGTTCTTTGCCGAGGGGGTGGGTCATTCCAGGGGCGGGCTTGTCGAGCGGGAGCTTCGCTTTTTCGAGAAGAACATGGCGAGCGAGAGAGTAGCCGTTCGTGTGGAGGCCATTTCCACGGAGTCCAATAAGCACGTCGCCGACGCGAACTTTCGAGCCGTCGAGCATTTTCGAGCGATCGACTACGCCGACGATCGTTCCGGCGACATCGGATTCCCCTTTTTGATACATGCCGGGCATTTGGGCGGTTTCCCCACCAATGAGGGCACACCCGCCGTCTTTGCAGGCCTTGGCGAAACCTTTGAGGATTTGCTTGAAGACAACCGGGTCGAGTTTTTCGCCGCCGATGGAGTCGAGGAAAAACAGGGGTCGGGCACCAATAACGGCAATGTCGTTGATGCAATGGTTCACGAGATCTT
>CAMBAQ010000056.1 GCA_945863785.1 Chthoniobacter flavus | reverse complement strand
AATCAATCCAGCGAGCACAACCCGCCACATATCTGTGCGGTGAACCTCTTTGATGGCGATCACCGAGTAGATGAAATTCGCAATCGGATAAAGGTAACCACCACAAAGCGGTATGAATTGAAGAATCGAGGTCGCGCCTGTGGCGTAGGCAATAGCACGCACTGTGGCTTCATATGGCTTCGTTGCGCCTCCCACGAGCCTAAGGGAGAAATGAAACATCGAAGCCGATGCGAAGACTCCCAGAAACAAGAAAAGCGGCAATATCAGGCCCACGGAGAGAAAAATGGTGATCATGGCGGCATGCGAAAGACCCTTGCTCGCCTCTCCCAAAAACATCGTGGGATTAATGAGGGACGCGACCAATTGATAGCAAACGGCCGTAAATCCACTCACCCAAGAGGTCAAAATATAGAAGCGGATGGGGCGATTGTACCCCCCCGAGGTCGGCATCTGGCGGAACACCATGGCTGGCTCAAAGAAAACCTGTTTGATCGTCTCGATGGCATCTCCAAGACTAGGAGATCCTGGAGAGCGCTCCCAAGATGGCTCTATCGATGTGGGAACGGAATTCACCGTCACTTCAGACGTCACCGCTGCTACCTCGTCTTCAGAAGGGGGAGGCAAATCGGTGAAGGCGCTCAATTCTTTCCACGTCGGCATGGGCTCCTGCCATGCCAAATCCGTGGGGAGAAATTTTCCGCTTTTTAAACCGTCCGCAACATCCTGATCCGTGAACTTACCGAGATTTTCGCGATTGCGATTGAGGTGAATCATTGCCATGTGCGAAAGGCCTTATCTTTTCAGGTTGCGCGTATCAAGCCCCGATGCGGAAATGACTTTGAGAAAAAGCGGAATAGGGATCACGTGCCGGAATTCACAACAGAGCCAGGGTAGCGTTCACTGGCTTCCTTAAGCGCATTGTCAGCCTCCGCGTTCTTTCCCGAACGTCGATAAGCCTCCGCTGCCCGCTTGAATGCTCGGGGCGTGAGATCAGGATCATCAGTGAGTACGGAAACCGCCATGAATGACCGTGCAGCACTCTCAAAATCGGCTTCTTTAAAGAAAATCTCACCTGCGACTAATCGGGCTTCGGAGTTGAGGCGGCCTTCGGGCTGGAGTTGTAGCGCCTCGTCGGCGGCCATGCGCGCTTCGTCAATCTTCTCCAGCGCTAGGGCGACATGGGATTTAAGGAGGAGCCCGCGCGCGCGCGCATCAGGATCCTCAGTGAGGGAAAGATATTTATCCACCGAAGTCCGCGCCTCTGGCATTTTATTAAGGGCCCGCTGGGTGTCCGCAAGAAGTAGCCAGCCCTCCACGGGCATGCTGGCTGGGGAGGCGGCCAATGGGGTGAGCAGATTCTCGGCTTTGGCGAAGTTTTTCGCTTCGAACATTCCCTGTGCAAGCCAGACTCTTAACTCGGCGGGAATCATCTCCGGCTTACATTGATCTGCTTCACGGGCGGCGGAGTTGCGATCCTTGAGTTGATAATAGGATAGCAGAATCCGCAGCGAGGCACGATCGCGGTAGGCAGCGGGATCGAGTATACGAGCGGAATCGAGTTGTTCGATCGCGCCTTTGTAATCCTTCTCTTCAAATGCGGCCCAACCCAGCCAGAACTTCGCCTGTGCGGCAGCAGCGGTATTCGGGAACTTCTGGAGCAACAAACGAAACGCCTTGGACATTTCCGGGTAGTTTTTTTTCTGCCCGCAAGTGAGCGCCATTTGCAGAAGGGCAATCTCGACTTCCTTGCTGAATGGGTAGCCACTCACGACGAGTTGAAAGTCGGCGAGAGAGGGATCAAACTCCCCCATCTTCTGCCTTGCCATACCACGCTGCAGAATTGCTGTGGCAGCGAGCTTGTCCTGGGGATTTTTCTCCACGAAAGAAGTGTAAGCGCGGATAGCCCCAGGGTTGTCGCCGGCTGACGCGAGGCACCATGCTAGTTTATAGAGTGAGGCCTTTTGTTGGTCAGGCGAGAAGGCGACATTATCGACAATCGGCCCGTAGGCACGCGCCGCGCCAGCGTAGTCGCTTTGCTGAAAAAGCGTTTCGGCCTTGAGCAACGAGGCACTCGCAATCTGCTTCGGATTCTTGGCTATTTGCAAAAAGCCATCCACCTCAGCGACGAGGTTTTTGTCTTTCGTTGCATAAAGGCTAAGAAGCCGTTGGTAGCGTGTGTCTGGGTTCGTCGCTGTGTCGGGAAATTCCTTCGCGAGGAGATCGTAAATACCTATCGCCAAACTTTCCTTACCCGCCTTGCGGAAAGTGGCGGCTAAGATTTGAAGGGCCTCGGAGCGCGAGTCACTAGGCACCTTGCTCTCGATCCCCTCGCCCATCGCAATAATCCCAGCGCTGTCATTGGCCTCATAGCGCAACCGGAGAGCCGCCAACGTCGCCTCGGCTCGAGATTTGTCGTCACCGTTGCCACGGGCTACTTTATCGTAAAATTGAAGCGCCTTGTCCTGCATCCCAAGTTCATTAGCCAGGGCTGCAGCCTGCATAGCGGCGGAATTCCCAACGTCGAGTGCGCTGGTAGTCTCAACCAAGTTTCCTAATGTCGAAAGCGCAGCCGCTTTTTTTCCGTTTCGCAGCTGGAGAGCAGCTAGAGCAATGGCGGCATTATCACGATAGGGATTCGTTCCCGTTGCAGCCAAGACAGCGCGGTAACGCTCCTCGGCCATATCATCCTTTTTTAAAGCATCCAGACTGCGGGCCGCAAAGTAAGCTGCAGAGAGACGAACTTCGGGGTCATTAACCCCGCTCGAAGCCATGTCAAATTGGATCGAGGCAGGCTCAAAAAGTTTTTCCGCAAAGAGAATTTCACCCAGCCTGTAAGCGCCTGCTGAGGCAAATTCGCCCGCTTTGAACTCCGAGAGAAGTTTTTCGTAAGCCGAACGCGCCGCAGCGGAGTTACCGGCCATACGATGACACTCGGCCACACGAAAAAGAGCCGCATCCCGAGTCGGCGAACCCGATGACGATATCAGGAAAAGCTCATACTCGGGTATCGCGAGATCATACATTTTCCGCGAATAAAAATTGTTTGCCCTCTCTAGTGCTAATGCTCCCGGCGACCCATTCGTAGAGGGGGCTATACGAATATTCGAAGGGTCTTCCAACTGGGTTGGTGCTACGGGTGTTGGTGCTACGGGTGTTGGTGCTACAGGTGTTGGTGCTACAGGTGTTGGTGCTACAGGTGACAGTGCTGGAGCAGGAACTACTATGTTTGGGGTCAATGGTGTCGGCTCAGGAGCAGACGCAGGAAGAGCCCTTCGAACTTCGATTTCCTGCACGGCCTGTTCGACCCAAGCGGGATTCGGATAGGTGTCCGGATCAAGTGCCTGAAGAGGCAAAGCACGCCTCACCTCCACTTGCGCCCAAGAAAAAACGGGCAAAAACGAAAGGCAAACAATAAAGCGAAGACCCAGTTTCATTCGTCAGTATCGACTAAAAAACCCTGCGCTGAGCAGACAGGCATTCATCTCAATCGCGTTTGATGCGATCGGGCATTCCGATGCTTAATTGAGCCATCAAAACGGTCGAGGATGCCTCGAGTTCGGACACCATCCCTTGCACTCGACCACGAAAAAAGGCAAAGGCGGCCATAGCTGGGATGCCAATCACAAGACCCGCTGCCGTTGCTATAAGAGCCTCCGCAACACCGCTAGAAAGCAAGAGGGAACGAGATGCCGCCATCTCGCCGGATACGGCAGTGAAAGATTTGATCATTCCCAATACCGTTCCAAAAAGACCGATCATCGGCGCGATGGATCCGATATCCGCAAGATAGCTCACACGCTGATTCCAGAGTCCCGCCAGACGCACTCCTTCCGCCATTGCAACTTCGCGAACCTCCGTGATGGTGGCACCAGGATTATTTGTCAGGAAATAAAGCGCCTTTTCCATTACGCTAGCAACCGCATCACTATGGCGATTTGAAACCGCTAGAAGGGCAAGAAAATCTTTTTTGCGCAAAAGCGCATCAGCTGCCTGCATGTAACGACCGGTCACTACCGCGCCTCGGCGAAGCGTGAAAACAAAAACAAAGATCAGGCTCAGTGCTAATATGGAAAGGGCTGCGAGGGGGTACATCATTATCCCCCCAGTCTCAATCACCTGCCACAAACTTGTCGACTTCGGAGCCTCCTGGGCAGCAAGGACCGATGGAACAACTCCCATAAGAGAAAGCATAGAAATAAAGAATTTCATCGAATATGAGACTATCACCCCTTACCGAGCTTGCAATACTGTCTGCTTAATGAAATTGGGGTTTCTGCGTACGCTTCAGAATCTGAATTAGCTGGGCCGTCCGTCCGAGTCTGCGGCGTAGTCACGGCAGGAAACAGCTGAGTGGTCGCTGCTGAAGAACCTGCTTCCGCTGCAGGGTGGCGGGCTCGTAAAGATTCCAAATCGACTCTCAATATCTACCCGAGAGCATTTTACACCACCACATCAACTCGTTCTGCAAGCCTTACTTGTTGTTTTAGCCTCAACCACTATGCCTTGGTATAGGCCACAAAGCGACCTTTACGTCGAAACCAGAGAAACCATCGGTACCCGCCCATCTTCATCTCTGGTTGGAATTCATAGATGGCCACGCCTCGAGCCCCCTGAGCCCCAGTCATCCACATACGTCCATTGGTATCACGACCAAGATACAACATTACGTGAGTGATCGGAGGACTTCGCTCAGGACGATTCGTGTGTTGCCAAAAAAGCAAGTCTCCTCGACGCAGATCTCGCATTAGTCGCCGAGAATCTGGACGCGTACGCTGTAATCGTCCCAATTCGCGAAAGTACTCGTATTGAGCTGAAGCCGTTCGTGGCAACTTAATGCCTGTAGCCTCATGGTAAAGCCACCTGACTGTATTCGAACAATCCATCAACCAAGGTTTATCTTGATTCGGTGGACGCCATAGCTTCCCATAAGGAATTCGTTCCGCTTCTAAGCTCGTTGCTAATGCCCCCCAATCCGCTCCTGGCGCACCACTCAGGAAGAGCTCAAAGACGAGGATCAATACCGTAAAATGCCTTAACACGATTAAATTCTAATTTTAAAGCCACGATTAACCATTCCCGAAAAACCTTTCACCTCTTTTTCTATTCGTCTGATTGCGTTTTTTCGATTTCATGGCGAATGACAACAACCAAATTGGACTACCATTCGTAAACCCACCGATCACAAATCTATTTTTCTCAATAAAAACTTATGAACAGCGAATCTAAATGCCCATTCAACCACGGCCAATTAGCTACCAAGGGGACCGCCAATCGTGACTGGTGGCCGAATCAGCTCAACCTTCGAATCCTACATCAACATTCAACCAAGTCCGATCCGATGGGCAATAGTTTCAATTATGGGGAGGAATTCCAGAGTCTCAATTTCGCGGTATTGAAGAAGGATATCGCTGACCTCATGACCGATTCACAAGATTGGTGGCCTGCGGACTACGGTCACTATGGCCCCTTGTTTGTTCGCATGGCGTGGCATAGTGCTGGGACTTACCGCACCGGTGACGGACGCGGCGGCGGGGGAAATGGAAGCCAGCGCTTCGCTCCACTTAATAGTTGGCCCGACAACGGCAATCTCGACAAGGCTCGTCGCTTGCTCTGGCCGATCAAACAAAAATACGGCCGCAAAATCTCATGGGCCGACTTGATGATTCTCACGGGCAATGTCGCCCTTGAGACGATGGGATTCAAAACTTTCGGATTCGCCGGAGGCCGCGCAGATATCTGGGAACCCGAAGAGGACATCTATTGGGGCGCAGAAAAAAAATGGCTCGATGACCAACGTTACACGGGTGATCGGAATCTCGAGAACCCGCTCGCAGCCGTCCAGATGGGCCTGATTTACGTCAATCCCGAAGGTCCAAATGGCAATCCTGATCCTCTCGCTGCTGCACGCGATATTCGCGAAACCTTCGCTCGCATGGCGATGAACGACGAGGAGACCGTGGCCCTCATCGCGGGCGGGCATACCTTCGGCAAATGCCATGGAGCTGGTGATGCCAAAAACGTGGGGCCCGAACCCGAAGCGGCCCCGATCGAAGAGCAGGGATTCGGATGGAAAAACAGCTTCCGTTCCGGCAAAGGCGCGGATGCGATCACCAGCGGACTTGAAGTCACCTGGACACAAACGCCAACCAAGTGGAGCAACTTGTATTTTGAAAACTTGTTCGGCCACGAATGGGAACTCACCAAGAGCCCAGCGGGCGCGAATCAATGGACGGCTAAGGGGGCGACTGCGACCATTCCCGATGCCCACGATCCGACTAAGAGATTGGTTCCGACTATGCTTACCACTGACCTCTCGCTTCGCTTCGATCCGGCCTACGAAAAGATTTCCCGTCGTTTCCTCGAAAATCCTGATCAGTTTGCGGATGCTTTTGCACGCGCGTGGTTCAAGCTCACTCACCGCGACATGGGGCCCCGCTCCCGCCACCTTGGTCCAGAAGTCCCGACCGAAGCCCTCATCTGGCAGGACCCCATCCCCGCCATCAATCATCCGCTCATCGATCAAGCGGACGTGAGTTCTCTCAAGAAACAAGTCCTCGCTTCCGGCCTCACCGTTTCCGAACTCGTGAGCACGGCTTGGGCATCGGCCTCCACATTTCGCGGTTCCGACAAGCGTGGCGGCGCAAATGGCGCCCGCATCAACCTTGCCCCGCAAAAGGATTGGGAGGTCAATCAACCCGATCAACTGGCCAAGGTGCTCACCGCATTAGAGGGCATTCAATCTGACTTCAACAGCGCCCAAACCGTCGGTAAAAAAGTCTCCCTAGCTGATCTCATCGTTCTGGCAGGCTGCGCAGGCGTCGAACTCGCCGCAAAAAATGCAGGCCACGAAGTCACTGTTCCGTTCACGCCAGGTCGCATGGATGCTTCCCAATCCGAAACGGATGTAGATTCATTCGCTGTTCTGGAGCCCGTTGCAGACGGATTCCGCAACTATCAGAAGTCGAGATTCACAGTCTCCGCCGAGGAACTTCTACTCGATCGAGCCCAACTCCTCACGCTCACCGCGCCGGAGATGACTGTGCTAGTTGGTGGTCTTCGTTCACTGAACGCAAACTTTGAGAAGTCCCAACACGGTGTTTTCACGAAACGCGCAGGAGTTCTCACCAACGACTTTTTCATCAACCTTCTTGATATGCGGACCGAGTGGAAACCTGTCTCGAAAGACGCCGATGTGTTCGAGGGTCGCGACCGCAAAACCGGGGATCTCAAGTGGAATGGAACCCGCGTTGATCTCGTTTTTGGATCCAACTCCCAACTTCGAGCTCTCGCTGAAGTCTACGGCACCTCCGATTCGGAGACTAAGTTTGTTCACGATTTTGTTGCAGCTTGGACCAAGGTGATGAACTTGGACCGCTTCGATCTCAAGTAACACAAGAAGTCCCGCATCAGTTTGAATCTCCGCTTGCCCCTGCCCATGGTTGCGCTGGGGCAGGCGATTAGGCCTGATGGAACATCTCGGCGATCAACTCGGCGTAGTGCTCCGTGATGACGTGGCGCTTGAGCTTGAAAGTATTCGTCATCTCATCGCCGACATCGAAGGTTTTTGGAAGCAGTCGGAAGCTGGTGATGCGCTCAAAGGATTTGAATCCTGAGCTATGGTTGATGAGATTGCGGATATCGTCTTCGACTAAATGCCGAACCTTTTCGACACTGGTGATGTCGGAAAGGGTTTTTGCGTCAATGCCAGCGGTTCGCAGATGCTCCAGCGAAGGCACAATGAGCACCCCGAGAGCTTTTTGATCTTGGCCTACCACCATGCACTGGTCGATGAAGGCAGACTCCAACAAGCGGGCTTCGATGGGGAGAGGTTCGATATTTTCTCCATTCAAAAGCACGATCGTATCCTTCGAACGGCCGAGGATTTTCAAGCAATCATTATAGGTGACCATGCCAATATCCCCAGTATTCATCCATCCATCGCGGAGAACACGCTCTGTTGCATCAGGATTTTTATAATATCCGCTCATGACCTGCGGTCCCTTAACATGGATCTCTCCACGGAGTCCCCTTCCCCCTCCGCGATGGGCCGTATCAGGATAAAGTATCGCTCCAGTATGAAGATCGACGATGCGAAGTTCCGTATGAGGGTAGAGGGCACCGACGGTTCCAATAACTAGGTTATCCCATGTGCGAACGGCGAGCACGGGCGAAGTCTCGGTCATCCCATAACCTTCCAGCACAGGGATGCCGATGAAGTTGAAAAATTCGTCCACATGAGGTTGCAAGGCCCCTCCGCCGGATATCGTGCCACGAAATTCTCCACCCACGATGGCTCTGAGCTTTTTGAGAACCAAACGATCTAGGAGGACGGCGGGCAGCAGGGATACCGTCCAAGCGGCGGCATGCTTAATGGCAAGGGCGAGCGAGGCAAATGCACTGCGGCCATGAAGGTCCATCTGCTGGCCGAGAAAGAAGCGTTCCGCACGCTTCACATTGCGCGTGGTGCGGTAGGCGAGATGGAATAGGGTTTGGCGGAGCGGTAGAGCGGATTTTACGCTACCCAGGATTTTAAGATAAAGGTTTTCCCAGAGTCGCGGCGCTGAAGCCATCACCGTAGGGCGGACAGATTTCAAATCCTCACCGAGAGCGCGCAGGCTCGTGTAGTGTGTCGAGACGCCACGGGAAATACAAAGCATCTCAAAGACACGCTCATAGCTATGCCAGATAGGAAGAATCGAAAGTGCACGATCTCCTGGACGCAAAGCGATGGGGAGATTCTCGATCTGGGAACACATGTTCGCATGTGTGAGCTGAACTCCTTTCGGGGTCCCCGTCGTGCCAGAGGTGTAAATGATAGTGAAAAGATCGGAGGGCTTCACTGCGCGCATGCGATCGAAAGCGGAATGGTCACCAGAAGCACGAAGGCGGCTGCCCTCGACCAGAAGATCATCGAGCAAACGCACCCCATCTTCGACAGGTTCCCCATCAGCGACCATGAGAATGATGTGGCGAACGTGTGAAAGTTGAGGGCGAAGTGCAAGAAGGCGACGGAGAAGCGCCCTATTTTCAACAAAGACAACCTTGGAGTCCGAGTGGGTGAGAATGTAAATCAATTCCGGATCGGTGACATCAGATCCACGCGGCACATCGGCGGCGCCAGCCAAAAGAATCCCATAGTCGCTGAGGATCCATTCGAGACGGTTATCCGCAATGAGGCCGACATGCTCTCGCGCCTCAAGGCCGAGCGCAATGAGAGCTGTCGCCAAGTCTAGGCCACTCTCGAAAATGCCTTGGAATGTCACATGGCCATTCGCTCTCCCTCTATCCTTTCGGTAAAAAGCCGGCATACCATCATAGCGTCGCGCGGCGTTGGAATAAACCTCAGCAAGAGTGGAACCGAATTGGGCAGATGCAGACATAGAACAGATTGGCTGATTTTTATGTGACCTCTTTGAGGCGCAAGGGCAAACCCTAAGTCACGAAGCGAAGAGGAAGATAACCTCAGGAGGCAGGCTGCATGAGAAGCTTTCGGATCCACGATTCATAGCTCCCACGAACATTGATCGCACGAACAACGCCCTTTTGATCCAGCAGGAGAACCGTCGGGAGCGAATTGATGCCGCATTGGCGTGCGAGAGGCCCATCCCACCCCAATCCATCGCAGGAGGTCGCCCACTGGGACATACCCATATCCTTCAAGCGCTCCATTGGGAGTGCGGGATCTTTGTCGAGGCTGACGGTGATAATCGAAAATCGATCGACAGGCAAATTAGCCAAAGCGAGTTGAAAGTTTTGCATCCAGAGGAGACTCGGGGCGGAATCGGCTGCCCAGAAAATAAGAAAAACAATCCGCCCCTCCTGATTAGCTAGGTCGATGGAGCGACCTTGAATCGTATTGAGGCGCAAAGGCAGAGGCTTACCAAGTAGGGCTATACGCTTGAGGTCATCAGCGATGCGGCGCTTAAGAGCTTCATCTGGAGACGAAGCCAATGCGGCGTCGAGCAACTCGCGCTTCAGATCGGGAGCATTGTCGCAAATGGTCGCTACCTCGACTAGCAACCGCGGGGTACGGCGATCGTTCGGATAGCGGGTTTGGAAATTGCGGGCGGCGGTCACGATATCGCGACGGGACTCGTTTTCGCGACTATCGAGACATTGCATGTAAAGCGATACTCGACGAAACCCAGCATCGGCGCGTTTATCCAGTGGTGCGGACTTATCTTTTTCGAGCGTCTGTAACATTCGCATGGCGTCATCCACCAATGACTGTTTTTTTTCCATTTTTCCTGTCGCCGCAAGAATGGATGCGAGGCGCAGTCGAGCTTCGAAACCTCTCAAATCAACAGGATTTTTTTTGAGAAAATCTTCAATGAGTGCCTGATGTTTTGCAAAATGGGCTTTTCCTAAAGTCCTCGCCTCAGCAGTGCTGGCCGGCTTCTTAGTGGGACCGGCATCCATCGCCAGAATGGCGTTCCAATCGTCGTCCGGAGTCGCTAGCAGAGGTGTAATGAGAGAAAAAAACAGAAAAAAAGCGATTTTCATTCAGGAAAGGATAGTTGAGTAAAAATAGCACGGTGATCGCTAGCGCGAGCCCATTC
>CAMBAQ010000055.1 GCA_945863785.1 Chthoniobacter flavus | reverse complement strand
TCTGGACTTGGGGGCATTGTCGGGATTGCGGGGCTGCTCACGAACGATGCGAAATGAAATCGGCGTGCCCTCGATGGCTTTGCGAATCGCTGCCCAGGCTGCAACGACTGGAACGGTTTTGTAAAACGTGGTGTTGCGATAATTTTCCTTGCCTTTTGCCTCCAGTTCATGAGCCATCTCAGCGTAATTAAAAGCGCCCTGCTGAGCGAGTTCACCAATAGAGTCGGTCGTGCTTTCGGCCTGCAGGAGCAAGCTTCGCATCTCGGTTTCGACATCCTCACGAATGATCGCGCTAACTTTATTGTGAAGGACCCAGAGACAGGTCGCCAAGGTGAGAACAATGCCTGAGATGACGATCAATACAATCCGACCGCCCAGGGAGCGAAAAAGTTTCTGTAACATATGTGAATGAGAAATAAACGATGAAAACAAAGAGAGGAAGCTCTATGTTTGCTGGTCGATTTTTGGGGTGGGTTGTGTGGACTTACTGCTGGCGGACCACCGCCATAAGACCTTTGGTGTTTTTCGATAGAGGGCCGATATTCCAGAGCAGAAATCCTCCATGAGAGCGGGGAGTGATGTTTTTTTCCAGTTTGAGCTGGGTGTTAATTTCAGCGACCGGCCACCCGTGAGAGGACAAGCGATCCACCGCGATCCCTGGGAGAATTGGGATATTGCGTGGGTTGACCGTAGGATTCCTCCACCAGCGCAACAAGGAAGAGAAACTTTGGGGACCGCCCTCCTTCCAATAGAGCTGAGGGGCCAGATAATCCACCCACCCGGCTCGCATCCAAGTCACGGGATCCGAAAAAAGCTCATTAAGTTGATCGACTCCCGCTTTGACGTCGGCCGGAGCTCCTTTGGTGTAGATGCCGAAGGGGCTCACCCCAAATTTCAAGCCTGGCCGTGCAGAATGAACAGTCTGACTGATCTCTCGAATGAGGGTGTTGACGTTACCTCGACGCCAGTCGGCCCTCGAAAGGGCACCACCGGAGGCGCGGTAGGCTGCGTAGGTTTTCTCATCCGGAAACCGGGGCAGACCGCCCTTGGCTGTGGGATAGGGGTAGAAATAATCATCCAAGTGAACGCCGGCGAGATCGTAACGGGTCACGAGATCGCGGACGACCGCGTTAATGTGGTTGCGGACCGCAGGAGCACCGGGATCCATCCAAAGCACACTGCCGATTTGATAAGTGAATTGGGGGAAGCGTTTGCTCAAATGCATCGAGGAGCGCTGTTGCGATGCGTTAGCGGCGGCACGGTAAGGGTTGAGCCAAGCGTGCACTTCGAGGTCGCGCTGATGGGCTTGGGCGATAAAAAAAGCCAACGGATCATAGCCTGGCGAGCGGCCTTGGGTGCCAGTGAGGTAGCGGCTCCAAGGCTCGATCTGCGAAGCGTAAAGAGCATCCCCCTCGGGCCGCACCTGAAGGAGAACGGCATTGAGCCCCGCCGCTTTCGCTGCGTCAAGAAGTCGAACCGCCTCCCCTTTCTGCGCCTCGGCGGACAGTCCTTCCTTGGATGGAAAATTGATATTGTAAACAGACGAGATCCAAGCCGCTTGGAAGTCGGCGAAACACGGTAAAACAGAGGCAAAAAGGAAAAGGAGGGCGAGAATGTTTTTATTCGTTTTCATCAATAGTTGAAGGATTCCTCAGGTGGTTCGGTTTCAGAAATCGCGCTGGCTTCGATCACCGCAATATGGCGGCCACCCTCGACCGGGAATGTGGCTTTGCCAAGGACTTTCACCCATGTCATTTCAGGAAATTGGGTGCCAGGTTTCGCCTGAACCGTGATCGCGACCGGTCGCGCGTCCGCGGCACAGCACATCACAAAAAGCCGCATCAATTGGAATCGGTCGCCATTCGGATTACCCGTTCGCATTGAAATGAACTGCCCCTTCACCTCCACATCCTTGTTCTCAAAATCGGCCCGCATTCCCTCTTCCGAAGCGCCATAGAGGAGATCCACCGTCTCGGCGATGATGTATCCTTCGGCGTTTTTTTTCAGATAGAGGGAGGGATCCATCATACTTCCATCCACGGGAGTCCCCGATTCCCCCGGCAAGTCGGGATCGACTGGAGAAAAGAATGTCGGAAGCTGCGCGCTATCGGTGACGATGCCCCGATTCATCACGGTGTTCGCGCTATAGCGTCCTTGGGATATCCAAACGGCGCAAAGCAGAGGAGCGAGAAGAAGGGCGATGGCCAAGATCCCTCCGCCAAAGGGGTGCCGCGAACCACAGTCATTAGCTTGAGACGGCCCCGCAGTCTGGAATGTGAAAAGCAAGGCTCCGGATATGGCGAGGAGGACTATCCCCGCGACGAAGGTGGGAATATGAAAGTCCGGGTGCAGGTAGGAAGTGATTCGCCCCGAAAGCTGGAAGTAAACCAGAATGATTCCCCAGACGAGCAGGATGGCAGAGGCCGTGAAACGGGAGTTCGTTGCACTCATAGGGTGATCACAGAAAGCCGCACGCAAATCAGCCCGATCAACACGAAGAGCCCGACGGCAAGACCGAACACAAATCTTCGTCGGAAGACAGCCGCGTAAATGAACACCAACTTGAGATCCATCATGGGACCAAATACCAGAAACGCCAATTTCGCAACGGCTGGGAATGAGACGAACGTTGCCGCCACAAAGGCATCCGAGGAGCTGCATAGAGCCAATATGCCGGCCAGCGCCATCATGGAAGGCACCGCCAACCAATCGTGCAGGGCCAGCGGCAGGAAGAGAGATTGATCGACCGCCGTTCCAAAGACCGAGGCCGCCGCCGCGCCCACGATGAAATAAAGCATCACATCCAGAAAATCCCGAACTCCGGCATCCATCGCAGCAACGAGCCGCCGAGACAGCGGAGCGCCACCGCCTCCCCCCGCATTAGCAGATCCCAGAGCGACCGACTCTAGGATTTCTTTTTTGAGCACGGATCCGATAGAAAGATTGTAAACCGCAATGCCCGCGAGGGCGGCGATAAAAAATCCCAGTCCGAGCCGAAGGACAGTGAATTCAGCCGCCCCCTGCCCCCGAAATGCCGCGTAGGTACTGAGCGCCGTGATAGGATTCACGATCGGCGCTGCGAGCATGTAGGCCACGGCATTCGATACCGGAAGACCCTTCGCAATCAGGCGGCGGATCACCGGCACAATGCCGCACTCGCACATCGGAAAGACCAACCCCAGAAGCGCGCTCACGCAGACCCCGGCAAACGGACTGCGAGGAAGGAACCTCGTCATCACTCGAGCCGGCAGGAATTGGTCGATCAGGCCCGACATCAATGTTCCCAAAAGAATAAAAGGCACGCCCTCCAGCAACACACTGAGAAAGGCGTAGGAAAAATCAGGCAGACTGAATGAAAACCAAGGTTGATTCATGCGTTGGGTGATTTTTTATTTTGCACAAGATAGCACCATTCCCACGAAACTAATCGGGATACAGCTCACCCAGCAACTTCGAACGAGGTGATTTATCCAGACTTGTTGTCGGAGCGCTGTCGCGTATTAGTGTATTTCCATCTTCTATGCACCAAGGCTCGCTTGCTCTTCTTCTCCACGCCCATTTGCCATGGGTGCGGCACCCGGAACACGAGGAATTTCTGGAGGAGGATTGGCTCTTCGAGGCCATCACGGAGTGCTACATTCCTCTCCTGAAGATGCTGCGCCGGATGGTGACCGAGAAAATCCCGCTCAAGATCACCTTCACTCTCACTCCGAGCCTCTGTGCCATGCTTCGGGATCCGCTTTTACAAAAACGTGCCGAACGCTATCTGGAGCGGGGCTACGAACTCTCCCGGATGGAGATCGACCGCACATCGAACGATGCGGCGGTCAACGGAATCGCCCGCCATTATCAACACGTCTTCCGCGAATCCCTCGATTTTTATCAAAAGGAAATCAACCGCGACATCGTCGGCGCTTTTGCCCAGCTTCAAAAAGACGGCATCATTGAAATCATCACCTGTGCGGCCACTCACGGGTTTCTGCCACTCATGGAGATTGTTCCCGAGGCCATGCGGGCTCAGGTGCTCATCGGCCGCGACTACCACCGCGAGTGTTTCGGCCGCGATCCGGAAGGCATCTGGCTCCCCGAGTGCGCTTACGTTCCCCACATTGACCGCATCCTTCAGGAAGCCAATCTCCGCTGGTTCATTGCCGATGCCCACGGTCTCATGTATGGAGAACCTCGTCCGCGTTTCGCGATTTACGCTCCGTATTTCACGCCCGCCGGCCCAGCCGTTTTCGGCCGCGATCGGGAATCCAGCAAGCAGGTCTGGAGCGCTAGGGAAGGCTATCCCGGCGACCCAGCCTACCGCGATTTCTACCGCGATATCGGCATGGATCTCCCTGAAGACTACCTCCACACCGTTCTGCCCAGTACCGGATTTCGGCGCAATACTGGCTTCAAGTACCACCGCATCACGGGCTCGGCCCAAAAGGAAATCTACAATCGAGGCTGGGCGATGGCGGCGGCGGATCACCATGCGTGGGACTTCATGCAAAACCGGGTGCGCCAGATCGAACATCTGCGAACGATGTTGCCCGTTGAGCCGATCATTGTGAGCCCGTTCGATGCCGAGTTATTCGGACACTGGTGGTATGAGGGCCCTCAGTTTCTCGACCTTTTTCTGCGCAAAGCCGCTTACGACCAGAAGACCTTCCGCCTCACGACGCCGAGCGATTATTTGAAGGAAAATCCCACACAGCAGATGGTATCCCCCTCTCCATCGAGCTGGGGAAACAAGGGCTATTGGGAGGTCTGGCTCGATCATTGCAACGCTTGGATCTACCCGCACCTTCATGCCGCGGCGCGACGAATGACAGAGATGGCAAGAAAGCATGCCTCGACCCGCGATCCCCTCCTGCTCCGCACGCTCCGTCAACTCGCCAGAGAACTCCTGCTGGCACAATCCAGCGACTGGGCCTTTCTGATGAAAACCGGAACGGCTGTGGAATATGCCACCAAGCGAACGAACGACCACATTCTCCGCTTCAGTCGCATCTACGAGTCGCTGGTATCCGGCGCCGTCGATGAAGGCCTCCTCGCCGCTTGCGAGGACCGTGACAACATTTTCCCAGATGTGAATTGGAAACATTACCTGTGAAACATATCGCCTTCGTTTTTTTGGCTCTTTTAGTGCTTATCCAGCCCGCACGCGCGGAAGGCGATGACATCACGTTTGCCGTACCCGGTCCCGGCCGGATCACCCTCGGGGTTTTTGACAAAGCCGGAAAACTCGTTCGCACACTTCATGCGATGGATGGGGAGGAGGCCTTCCGCATCGGACTCAATGGCTACATCACCAAATGGGATGGCTTGGACGATGCCGGCAATAAAGCCCCTGCCGGCCATTACCACGTTCGCGGCTACCTGATCGAGGATGTGACCGTTGAGGGTGAGGCGTTTCATTTCAACGATTGGACGACGGACGAGGACGATCCATCACTTCGCCATATAGTGGACTTCGCCTTTCTTCCGGGGGGTGATGTCTTGCTACTCGCCATTTCCGCCGATGGCTCGCTCCTAGCAACGAGGTATTCACCCGAATCTGCTTTCGTTTGGGTGAAGGAGATCGGTTCCTGTCCCTCCACGGATACAACCAACCTGGCCACCAATCCCACCTCCGCCATCATCCAGCATGCAGGGAAATGGCATTTACTCGATTTACAAACCGGCACCCCTCTCTCGGAACCCCTTCCTCTGCATTCGGAACCACCGCGCGCCATCGCGGCCCTTCCATCGGCACTCTTTGGCTCGTTAGAAAAATCCATCATTTCCTTCTCGCTCCCTAGCATGGAGGCCCAACCTGCCATTGCCGCCCCAGTTTCCCTCACCTCCATCGATGCGGACACGGGGGTCCTCGCGGGGGCTGGAAACGGGAGCGTTTGGATTGCTGAGGATTTGCGAACATTTCAAAACATCCCGATCTCGGCTCAATCCGTTTCCCTCGGTGCCGAGAAAACATTTTGGTTTGTGAGCGCTGACGGTTCCAATGCTGTCAGACAAGCCAACTTCAAGGGGGACATCCTTCGCGAACTCGATCACGAAACCGGCTCACCTCAGCCCCAAAAGATCCACGCTTCACGCACGAGCGATACTTTTGCCGTTCTCGAAACATCATCCGACTCCGAACGTCTTCGGGTTCTGTCACGCGCCGCAAATGGCGAATGGAGCGTGGACTGGGAAAAAACGATCCGCGAGTCAAAATCCTTCGGATACGTCAATGGCGACGTCTCGCCGACCGCGCAAGACACTCCCCAAACCGACTCCCTCCGCTTTCGGCTTGAGGAAAATCCCCTCACGGGCGAAAAGCAAGATCTCACTCTGCGCGTCGTTTTTGACGAGAATGGAACCCGACTCTCAACTCCAGATGGTCTTCCTATCTTGAGTGTCAGCCAGCGATCAGGCATCAGTCGCGCTGTTATCCGCCGCGGCGAAGAACCAAATAGCATCCATTTACTTCAAGGTGATGGGGCGACCGTCGAAGAGTTTCGCATTCAAGGACTGGAAAAAATTATTCCTCTCAATGCAGGGGGCATCGAGCTCAAGTAAAAATCAAATAAAACAATAATTTCCCATAGGAGGGATAGAATTATCTTGATCGAAGGGTCACATACGCCTACATCTCATGCATGGGTCGCCCGAGGAAGCTTGCAGAGCCAGTTAAAATCAATCTGATTCTTGAAAAAGAAACTAAAGCCAGCGCTATCGCCGTTGCACTGGAGCGAAAAATCAGTGTGAGCCGTCTATTCGAAGCCCTCCTTTTCAAAGAGCTCGCAGCTAATGTGACCTCCAAACCGACTTCCTCTGAAAACAAAAAAACTCCTGAGATAGGCCTCACATGCGGAGGCGATACTTCAGGAGTTATTGAGCTTACTGATCCGGTCACCCCAGAACAGCAGGCGATTTAAAATCAATACTGCCCAGAATGAACCGGTGCCACGGGAGCGTAGGCCTGGTGCAAAGGTTGGGATTGCTGAACGGGCTGAGCGTATTGGGCTGCAGAATCGTGCGAAGGAGCAAAGTAGCTTGGCTGGATAGCCTGACGGCGCATCCACTCAGCTTCGACCAAGTCTTCAAAAAGTTGAGAAATGGAACGACGACGACGTGTAGCCAGATGCTGTGCGAATTCACGGATCTCTGGATGGATGGTGAGGTTTAATTTTCCCCTTAAGGATTTCTCAGTTTTATTTTTCATTTTCCGGTTTTAATTTTAAAAAGAACTCTTGGTTTTGAATAAGCTCCCTGCACTATTTAATGCGCACCAAACTCAGCGCAAATCAATACTTTTTTCTATGATTTTTCGCGACGGGTCTAAGCGGTCAAAGGAGATTCAAAGATGGCCCACTCGCGGTCTGTTTCGCCGCCGACAAGTCGGCAGTTTTTGATGATTTCCGAATTGGTATCCTCGAGCCACCCGAGGGCCGCATCGGAGAAATGTTTTTTGGCTTCGATGAATTGCTCGTAAATCAGCCAAGCGTGAAGGCCGTGGTCGCGGAATTCCGGCACCACGCCGAGCACGGTTTGCCGGCAAGCTTTGATCTTCCGCGTTTTCATGAGAATGAAAATATGGATCAAGCGGAGCCAATGGGGGGTGTTTTTGGTGGCGGCTAGAATCTCATTGAAGTTCGGCAACGTGATGGCCACCGCGGCGTCACGCCCCTCGGATTCCCCGATGAGGAGCAGCCGAGGGTCGGCGATGGCTCGGATGTCTTCCGCTGCGGCAAGCAGGTCCTCCATCGAAATGGGAACAAAGCCCCAATTTCTCTCCAGCGTGGCATTGTAAACGTCGCGAACGATCACCAGTTCGTCCTCAAGACGCGCGATATCCATCGTTCGAGTCTTGAGCTTCGAGCGTTTTTTCATGTGCTCGACGATCCGGCGGAAGCGCTCCGGTGGCTCCTGGCGGTGGAGGGGAAGATTGAGCGTGTAAAGCGTGCGGGCCTTCTTGAATCCAAGGCCCTCAAGAAGTGTTGTGTAATAGGAGGGGTTCCAGGGCAGGCCCATAATGGGCTGCTGATCGAATCCATTCAGCAAAATCCCGCAGTCGTCATTGATGCTCGGATTATAGGGCCCACGCACGGCGTCCATGCCATTAGAAAGGAGAATCTCAGTGACTTTGTTCAGGAGAGCCGCTGCGGTGGCGGGATTGTTCTCGCATTCAAAAAATCCAAAAAAACCGATGCGGTCTTTGTGATATTCATTGTGCGAGCGATTGATGATCGCGGCCACGCGCCCGACTGGACTCCCATCCCTTTCGGCCAAAAATGCCGTTATCACTCCATGGCGACGATGAAATGCGGAATCGGGTGAAAGAAACTTGGCTATGCTACCCGGAAACGGCGGCACAAAGGCCGGATCCGCCTTGTGAATCCCCTCTGCCGTTCTTTCAAACCGCTTCCACTGCGACGGGGTTCGACAAACTGAAATCGAAAGTGTTTTTCCGGCGTCCAGGGTTGAGGTAGGCGGGATCATCAAAGGTTCCTAGTTCACGGGCAAGTTTCTCAAAAATTTCCAATACGCGGTCAAGATCGTTGTCCGTATGTGTGGCCATGAAGCTCGTGCGCACAATGGCTTCACCATAGCGAACAGCTGGGTAGATCGCGGGCGTCGCAAAGATACCCTCCTCAAAAAGGCGCTGAGTGAAAATAAACGCCTTCGCCTCGCTGCCAATAAGGATAGGAACGATGGGCGTTTGGGTTTCTCCGATTTTAAATCCGATGCGCTTGAAGCCCTCATGCATCCTATGGGTATTGCGCCAGAGTTGGTCGATGCGCCAAGTTTCCTCCTGCATGATTTCAAGTGCCTTCATCACACCGCCAACGACAGCAGGAGCCAATGCTGCCGTGAAAATCAGGCATCGGGCACGGTGCTTAAGGTATTCCACCAACTCGGCATTTCCTGCGATGAATCCACCCATGGAACCGAGGGATTTGGAAAAGGTGCCCATCACGATATCGACATCATCCTGAAGGCCAAAGTGGTCCACCGTGCCGCGACCTTGGCGGCCTAGAACGCCTAGGGAGTGGGCCTCGTCCACATAGACCATCGCGCCGTGACGTTTCGCAACGGGAACGATCGACGGCAGATCGGCAATGTCACCGGACATACTAAAAACCCCATCTAAGATGACCATCCGACCGGCCTCATCCGGCAACCGCTTGAGCCGATTTTCCAAAGAAGTGGCGGAATTGTGGCGGAAGGGAATGAGCTTCGCTGGAGCGAACTGGCACCCATCGATGATGCTCGCGTGGTTTTCTCTGTCACAAAGAATGGCGTCCCCATCCTCAGTCAATGCAATGAGCGCGCCTTGGTTTGCAAAAAATCCTGTCGAAAAAAGAATCGAAGCGTCGCGCCCCAGAAAAGCCGCCAACGCTTCCTCGAGCTCGACATGCAGCTTGATAGTGCCATTGAGCAAGCGTGATCCGGTGCATCCGGCACCATAGCGACGAGTAGCCTCGCAGGCGGCCTCCACAACACGGGGATCCTGAGCGAGGCCGAGGTAATTGTTCGACCCGATCATGATCTTTTGTTCGCCATCGCAAACCACGTAGTTGCCGTGGGGCTCCTCAATAGAGCGGAAGTAGGGATAAAACCCTTGGGCGCGCGCATCCGCACTGTCCCTATACTCCCTGCACTTTTGAAAAAGATTTTTGGGTCCGGTTGCCATCGTTGAACCCATTAGAGTTACAATTCTGAAAAGTATGTAAATATTTTTTCCGTCTCCACCGCGCAGGCCTTCACATAGCCCCATGTAACTCGGCATTTCTCAATAATCTAAAAAAAGCCTCTTCGGGTGACGGACGCACGTGATTTGGCTTTCCTAATACCCAAGGGAAGTATTGGAATACGGCAACGCTAATAGCCCAGCTTTTATAACCATGCTTGCCGACGCCGACGTAATCTCTCTAACGAGCGAGCGCTTTTCGCTCAATCCCACCGAAAAACCCGTAGTGGTCGCCCTTGAGAAGGGTGGCTCCGACCGGAAATTCTACCGCGTTTGTATGGGCGGGGAGTCGATGATTTTCGTGAAATACTCCAGCCTGAAGGAGGAAAATCGCCACTACGTTGATATCGCGCGCTTCCTTCAGACAGCAGGCGTTCCGGTTCCTGAGATTTATCACCATGATCCAGCGGATGGTTTGATATGGATGCAGGATCTGGGGGAACTCGATCTCTGGAGCTTTCGAAAGGAATCGAGGGATTCCCGCATGGCGCTTTACACATCCACGCTGGATGGCGTGCTTCAAATGCACCTGAAGGCAACCGCTCTCGTCCGCGATGCCCACCTCCATTTGGAGCGTGTTTTTGACCAAGATCTTTATATGTGGGAGCAGGGGTACTTTTTTGAAAACTGCCTGAAAACCCACTTCCAGATCCCCTCGGATGAAGTGGATCGACTATCGCAGCTTCCTGCTCTACTGAATGCCGCCTCGCGCTTGGCCGAACTCCCCCGCGTTTTGGTGCATCGCGATTTTCAATCGCAGAACGTCATGATCGCCGATGGATCCGCGTGGTTGATTGATTTTCAAGGAATGCGTTTCGGTTTGCCCCAATACGATCTCGCCTCACTGCTATACGACCCGTATGTGACATTGACGGAGTCCGAGCGGGACGAACTCGTCGACTTGTATAAAAGCCGCCTGCTGGCGAATGGTGGCGCGATGGATGCCGATTTTGACACCAACTATAAATGGTGTGCCGTTCAGCGCCTCATGCAGGCCCTAGGTGCCTATGGCTTCCTCGGACACCAAAAAGGTCGCACATC
>CAMBAQ010000054.1 GCA_945863785.1 Chthoniobacter flavus | reverse complement strand
TTGCTGACGCGTTTGCGGAGTGAAATTTTAACGGATGAGTAAAAAATCCATCGGCGTCATTGATTACGGAAGTGGGAATTTGCGCAGTGTGTGCAAAGCCTTGGAGGTTGCCGGAGTCGCTCCCAGTCTCATTACTACAGCTGCGCAGTTGGCGGATGTAGATGGGATTGTTGTGCCGGGCCAAGGGCACTTCCATCAGTGTGCGGCGAATCTCCGGGCCAGTGGCATGTGGGATTCCGTTCGGGAGTGGACACTGGAAGGTCGTCCGTATCTCGGCATCTGCCTCGGCTACCAGTTGCTCTTTGAGTCCAGTGAGGAATCCCCCGGTGTTCCCGGTCTTGGGATTCTTAAGGGTCGCGTGGTGAGGTTTCCCAGCGGGTCTCTGAAGGTTCCGCACATGGGGTGGAATACGCTCTCCGACGTCCGAGGGTCGCTCTACACGGACTTCCCAAGTGATGTCTCGATGTATTTTGTACACTCTTTTTATCCAGTGCCTGAGGATAGCGCTGTCATCAGCGCGGTCTGTAATTACGGCGCGCCATTCGCAGCCAGCGTCTCGCTGGGCGCCGTCCACGCCACCCAGTTCCACCCCGAGAAAAGCCAGGGTGCCGGACTCGCGCTACTTCGCAATTTTATTTCCACTTTATGATTCTTCTTCCTGCAATTGATTTGATGGGTGGTGAAGTCGTGCGCTTGCGCCGCGGACTCGCCACAGAAAAAGTCGTGTATTCGTCAGACCCGGTGGCCTTCGCCAAAAAATGGGAAGATTCCGGAGCAGATTGGCTCCACATCGTCGATCTTGATGCAGCTTTCACTGGGGAACCGCAAAACCTCGATGCCGTCGCTAAAATCTGCGCTGCAGTGAAAATTCCATGCGAACTCGGCGGAGGAATGCGAAGCGAAGAGAAAATCCAAGCGGCATTCGATGCGGGCGTCGCTCGCGTCATTCTAGGAACCAAGGCCTGTCAGTCTCCAGAGACGATCGCGGGATTCTGCACGAAGTTCGGTGGAGAGCGCATCGCGGTCGGTATTGATGCCCATGGAGGTAAAGTGGCAGTCAAGGGATGGACGGAGACCACGGCCACATTGGCTTCGGATTTGGCGCTCGCGGCTCAGCAGGCCGGCGCGGGAACGATCATTTACACCGATATCGCGACAGATGGGATGCTCGAGGGTCCCAACTTTGACGAGTTGGAAAAAATGCTCACGCTCTTGGATTGTAACCTTATCGCCAGCGGTGGGGTGTCCTGCGACGAAGATTTGAAGCGTCTTTCACTAATGCCAGGGCTCTACGGTGCCATTATCGGCAAAGCCCTCTACGATGGTCGCATCACCGGGAATCTGCGCGAGATCATCGCCGCGGCGTAGAGCGAAGCCTCTACTCTCTGAAATCCCTCACTTGATCGAGGATCACATCCGCGAAACCTGGGTCGGTGCCTATGGCGCCGCTATAGAAAAGTTGGCGGCCCCGCAGGTGGTAGGGATTGCGGCGGAAGACATCGCTCTGGCTGGCTGCCGGGCCGATATCTTCGGCGATTCCCAGTAAAACGGGGATGTCTTGGTAGCTGTGCAATCCATCCGAGATGAAGAACGGTACGACCACGACATTCGGCTGGGAAGCGATCTTATCCCAATCGGAAATCAGGGGCGCTTCTTCCATGTAAGTCGCAAAAACCTCCGCGTACGCGCCAGTCTGCTCGATCATCTTGACCTGATGCTTGGCCGCTTGAGCGGAGTTTTCATTGAGACCGGTTCCGTGGCCTACAATGAGGAGGCTTGTCTCGGCGGTAGGGATGCCTAGAGCCACGGACTGCGCCTGCTTCATCAAAAGCCCAGTCATCGCGGCATGGTTGCCTGCAGGCTCGCAGTAGCGGATCGTGCGGGTGCCAATGCGTGTCACTTTGCCATCGAGACCAAGTTCGCGAGGGATCACTGTCTGAGTGAAATACCCTTCGCTGATAAAGTTCGGCACCACGTAGATGTCGTCGCTATCGACCATGCGAAGCACTTCGCGGAAGGTGGGTTCCTCTTTCCAAAAGCAGCTTGCCACCTCGGAAAAAAGTCCCTTTTCGCGGATCGTTCGGGCATGAACGAGTGTGGGAGCACTGGAGTCCGGGTTCACTGTCGATCCGTGGCCCACTATGATCAGAGCGCTGTTGGTATTCATGATAAGAGATCTTCGCAGACGCGTGACGCGTCGAAATATTTCTCGGCATACGCGCGAGCGGCTGCCGAGTGATGAGTGTAGTTTTTGTTAATGAGATCGAGGGCCTTCGCGGCCTCCTCGGGAGTGTTGAATGCGATCGCGCCATCGCCCGAGGGGAGATGGTCGCTCCAGCCGGTGTCTTGTATCACCACCGGCTTGCCGGCGGCGAGGTCGCAAGCGCTGCGGCAGCTGAACCACCCGCTACGCGAGGTGACGTAGCCGTTTTTTGCAATACTCCACTCGCCCTTGGAGCGTGAAAGAAAGTCGTGGTAGGTCGTGTAATCGGGGAGATAGGTGTCCGGTTCGATGATATGCCAACCTTTCGACTCGAGCATTTCTGTTGGGCGCTTGTTGCCGACGCCTTGACCCATTGCGAGAACAAATTTTTCATCCGAGATTTGGGGTAGATCGAGGAAGCGCTCGAACTCGATATCTTTCTGGCCGTATTTTTTCCCTTGGAATTCCTTGGGTGCGTAGCTGGCCCAGTTCATCACTGTTGTCCAAGCTCCTTCAGCGATATGTGGCGTCATGGGCGCGGGCGAAGCTGGGCTCCAGTAGTCGAGCGCGATCGGTTGAACCGTGGGACGCCAATCTAGGCCTGCCGTTGGGACTTCACATCCTTTCTGGCCAATATTCAGCCCGAAGGAAAAATGCCGTTCATGCGAGGCCACGCGTTTGGCGTATTCCGATTCAGGATCGGTAGCGAGGCCGATCTGGGTGAACATCGGGTCACCGTCGAGAAAGAGTTTAAGCGGGATGGCGGCCGTTTCAGGTCTCAGCCAGCAGGCGCCGGAGACATTGGCCAGCACATCCGCCGAGGCGATGATCTTTTCGGCTTCGGCGGCATTAGCCACGCCGTGATAGGTCTCGTCGGCGCCATTGCGATAGATCCAGCGGTCACCCATGCCGAACTTTTCCATCACTCGCCCAAGATAGGCCGTATTGTGTGAGCAATCTGCGCTAGGTTCCATTTTTACGGGATCGTAGGCCCACGTGCTCGTATCCTCGAGATACCAGACATCGTGCCCGAGGGCTCGGAAGCCGAGTGCGTACTGGATATAATCCCACGTCACACCTCCGAAGGCATACTGACCGATCAAGCCCGTAACGATAATCCTCATTTCTTTCGATGCTAACGAAGGGTTTTCTCTCAGACAAGGTAGGATCTCCCCTTACATCCCGCTTGATAGCGATGGGGTGCATGATATGGAGTTGTATTATGTTCAATCGGGGATCTTGGGTTTACGCCCTATTTTTGCTGTTTTGTACTCTCGGCCTTTCTTTTGCTGCCGAAACAGAGTCTGTGGGGAAAACGCCTAAGCCTTTGCCGGATGATCCTACTCGGATGGAATTGCTGCGTTTGCAAATCTTTTTGGATCAATCGGGATTCCGTCCAGGAAAGTTGGACGGACTCAGTGGCGAGTTCACTCAAAAGGCGGCAGACCGTCTCTGTGACGGGCTAGGTATCCCTCGAGGAAAGATGCCTGATGTTTCTCGCATCGCGAATCCGTATCGCCAGTACACCGTGGGGGATGATGATGCCAAATGGGTCGGGCCCACCGCTTCGACTCCAGAGGAGCAGGAAAAACTAAAGGCCTTGCTCTACGGGAGTCTTTGGGAGGCAGTGGCAGAGCGCTTCCATTGCGATTTGAATTTTCTTCAAGAGCTGAACCCGCAATTCAAGGAACTCGCCGTCGGTTCAGTGATTCGTGTGCCCGACGTGAAAGAGTTTTTGATGGCCGATGTGAAGTTGCTCGAGAAACAGAGATCCGAACGCCAGTTAGCCGAAAAACAAGCTGCCGCCGCGACTCCCACCCCCGCGCCGGCAGTGCCGCCACAACCCATGGTCTCGCCGTTTGATTTGTCCAAGCCCGTCCAAGCTCCGAAACCCCAGAGCCTGGCGGCGGCGACACCGGTGCCTACACCTGCGCCAACTCCCACACCGACCCCCGAGCCCCAGCGGCGCTTGGTTCTTTTGAGGGCCGAGCGTTTGATCGAGGTTTACGAGGGCGATCACATTGTGGCGTGTTTTCCCTGCACTCCCGGATCAACGGAAATTCCCGTCCCCGAGGGAAAATGGAAGATCACGGGGAATATCCTTCTGCCCTATTTCCGTTGGGATAAATCGATCTTGGAGACTGGGGTTCGCAGTGAGACCGCTTTCAATCTTCCTCCGGGACCGAACAGCCCCGTGGGCATTGTCTGGATGGGAATCAATCGCCCGAGCGTTGGCATGCACGGCACAAACTCACCGGATCGCATCGGCCGCAACCAGAGTCACGGATGCATCCGTCTCGCGAACTGGGATGCCTTTGCGATGTGCCAGTTGGTCAAGAAGGGGACGCCCCTCGAGGTGCGGTGATCGTTTTGGGGCTAGTGGAATAACTGCTTGTTCATCGCTGCAAAAGCTCCGGTGCCCATCAATAAAAACTCACTCATGCTCACCGGTCCGCTTGATTCGATGAGTGTCCCGTCTTTCGTTCGTTTTTGAGAAAGGATGATCGGCGGCAGGTGCCGTGAAATCGTTGCGGCCTTGGGCAGTTTGTTTAGGTCCACTGTTTTTCCGATGGAAGGCATCATGAGCGCCCCAAATCGAAGTACGGGAACAAAGCTGCTGTAGAGACGCTCAAAGACTGTGCCGGTATCAATGTAGCAAAAGGCCTCATTTGCGGATTCGTATATGCCCAGAGCCCGCGCAAATTGGGGCGATTCCAATAAAGTCTTTTCGCCCGTCGGGCCGTTGGCCGCTTTGGTCACAAAGGTGGCGTCGGTGCCCGCGAGTAAAAACTGATCATTCTGAGCAATGGTGAGGGAACCGTATTGAGTCGGGATCGTGTATAGATCGATAGTGCCGTTTTTTTGAACCGTTCCTCCAGGTACCAGAGGGATGATCTGCATGAGCGTTTCTCTAGCCCGATCGGCATTCTTTATGACCACCGATAGGAGTGGGGTAGGGGACATGCTGCCTTCATTCCAGTTGGCCATCACCGCACATTCCGGCGCAAAGCTTGCGGCAGCCGCTTCGGCAAGGGGTTTGGCGATCGCGGCCGTTTGTGGATTTTCCCCTGACATGGATTCGACCCAAGCCGGAAGAGCCGCAAAGTTCAGCGCAAAATCCATGAACATCGTCGTGTTCACGCTCGTGAGCTTGATCGCCTCGTGAGTGAGGTTCTGAGCTGCCTCATTATTGTTACTTCTCAGAATAAATATCGCATCACGTTGCAATGCGCCATCAAGCTTGAGTGTGGCTCCAATGGCTTCGATGGATTTGAGTTGTTCGACTTGTGATGGGATCGACTCGGCCCCCAGTGACTGACCGGCAGCGAGGAGTGCATCGATGGCCCGCCCTGGTTGAATGAATACGAGTAAATCGGGAGTCGCCAAAAGCTCGGAGCAGGCTTTGGTAAATCGGGGATTTTGATCCAGTGAATTTTGACCGTGTTCGCTCGCCCGATCCAAGGCCGCCTTGAGTTCGTTGAGGTTGGTGGAAAGGAAGCCCCAGCGCCCCGCACAACTCGAGAAGAGGGATCGGTCACCATGGGTGGATTCAAGGATCTCAGCGCCATTGTGGGTCTCTCGTAGTTCAGCTGGTTTTGCCGTCGGAAGTTGTGAACGAAGCCTTCCGATGCACTTATCGAACTCGCCTTTCGTTCCCCAAAATTGGAACCCCAAAAGCACATCAGCATGCTCGGTTTCGTCTTTTGTGATGGCCGCAAAGAGAGTCGCTGGTTTTAATCCGTTGAGAAGTTCCAGAGCCTCTGCTGAGCCTGGTGCGGATTGGAGGTTTTTGAGGGGCAATTCGAGGAATGCCTTCATCTCAGGTTCAATGGCGATTTTAGCCAATGCCGTATCCCTCCAGCGGATCGCGGATCGCGGAGTATTCGGGATATTCACAAATAAAACACTTTCCGCCGGAGCCAGTGCCGCTGCATCGGATGGCCCACCCGTTCGTAAAAATAGCATGACACCGCCGAAGAGCAGAACCGCCACTAGGGCCATCAGCAGGAATATTTTTTTCATGGGGGGAATACCTAAATCCAAATTCTTTGACACTGCAAGGGTGCGGGTCGACGGTCGATAATCTATGGACACTTCAAAATTCACCCAGCGCCTCAAGCCCGTCTGCGATACCTATAACCGCGAGAACCTTCGGATGATCTCCGATGTTTGTCTTTATCTGGGATTCCTATCCATCATCGCCTCCGTGGCCACATGGTTCACCGCCACGAAAGAAAACCGCGCCTACGGAGAAAGGTTCGGTATTTTCATTGGCCTCTGGGTTCCCAGCTTTTTTATCCTCTCCAGTCGCCTTTCTCGGAAGGCAGACGAGTTAGGCGACATTATCTCCAACCGAGAATAATCAGACGCGAGCTCATTGTTGAGACGCCAATTCAGTCGCGACGAAATTTTGGATTCATCTTAAAAAACTTGATCTTCCGCTTTTCGTCTCCATAATTGTCCGATCAGCGGCTGGATAGCTCAGTTGGTAGAGCAGAGGACTGAAAATCCTCGTGTCCCCGGTTCGATTCCGGGTCCAGCCACTTCCCCTTTATTCATGCGGGACGGAGGGTTTTTAAGGTTCAAAAAACACCCGAGTCATAACGCATCCACCAAGTCCCACCTATTTCCACCGGTGTATTTTCAAAGGTCGTCGCGATGGTCTGCTGATTTTCGTGGGGCGATTTTGTGGTGGCTGAGCGAAGCGATTGCTTCCGCGATGGAGCAAGAGTGGGCGGGGTTATGCGGTGGCATTTTGCCGGCGCGAGCCAACGCACGCCTCCACGCCGAAACCTCATGAATACTGGCTTTCGCACTACAACGGCGGCTCGTAGGACATCACCAGCAAAGGGAGCAACCATCGCCGCTGCAACCGCAGCCCCTAGTGAATGCTGGCCCCGAGATCCTTGCAGCGGAGTCGTAGATAAGCTCCGATAGCATCCGCGTAGTAGATTTCGCGGTGACATTCATTGAAATTCAAGCACCGCTATCTACTATGTTGTGCTATCGGAGAGCGCAGCCCACGGTCGAAAAAACAATTGCCGAGGATCAGCGAATCAGAGTCTTTTTCGCGGCAGTGTGTCGGCGGAGATGGCCATCCGGTCGGAGGCAACAGGCATCTCAACGAAACACGGAATTTTCGGAAGGCGGTTTGATCTGCTGCGTGATTGGCTTTGTTTGGACAAGTTTGGAGATGCGCCCTGAAGGTCAAAAAGTCCGGCACGCTGCAGTAAGCTCGTTCACTCGGGCTTCACGATGGAGGTAACCGCCGTCCCTCCTTAGCGCTTTTTCTTGCCTCCGTCATGGCTTGGTTTTGGTGAAGATTGGCATACCTCGGCGACGACGAAGGAATTTTTGCGAGGGCTGGATTTTTGAAACGGGACTGATAGTGATCCGATATGCCATCACTTTCGCGAATCCTTTTGGTGCTTGTCTTGTCGTTCGGCCTCGCAAGTGCAGACACGATCCGGAGCGCATTGGTCAACCTCTGCAACCCCGCCAAAATTACTACGATAAGCGCGGAGCGTGGCGCAAATCCAAGAGTGAGAAAGATCGCCTACTGCCTTGAGATGGCGCGGAAAGTTGGTCGAGAACCATCAAGCGAGATGCGTGAGGTAAATGAGTGCCGTTGGGTGGGGAGGAAAACAACACCTAGCCCTCCAGGCGATCTTGGAACGAGATTTGCGGGAAAAAGCCTTAGCGATTCCCGGATTGGAAACTTTTGAAATTTTGGTGCGCGCCAGCGAGCGTAAAGTCGACCTCCAGGTTGTGAACCTCGCTATCAAAAACGAGACCGACCTCCTCGTGGTCGGAACACATCAACGCCAAGGCCTGAAGCGCTTGGCTCATGGATCGTTCTCCAGCGGCATTCTGCGGCATGCTCTGATGAGTGTGGTCTAAGCGATCTGCCAGGCTGCGGAGTCGTTCAACGCCGACCTCGTCTGCATTGGAGCGCACACGAGGCCGGGAGCGGTCGCCCGCCTCACGGGGTCGGTTGCACTCGGTGTCCTCCAAAAATGTGAATGCCCCGTGGTTGTAGTTTTGCCGGCTCGCGATTCATAAGCCCACCGCTAATAGCGCGCTTTTCAGCAACCGGGCAAGCCGTTTCCAAGCTTCTCGAACCGCGCCAAGGGCCTCGAGGCGGTTCCTTCAAATTGAAAATTCCGCACCATTCCGAAAGCCTGATCAGGTTCGACCAGGTAGTTTGGTGTGTTACGAAATCTTCACACTAAATCCCTAGTTCATCTGAATGCGCCGAATATTTATGGCCGCGATGAAACGTATCGCAACCCGCTTCTCGGCGCTCAAACTTCAAATCACGGTCCTCTCGACCTCTATCGTCTGCTCGCTTGTTTCCACTTCGCTGGCACAACCCTATTCAGGTCGCCCCATTGGTCAGACCACGGCATTGATCCCGGAAGCAAGCACGGCCGATGATGCCAGAGAGAAGATTGATGGTCAAAGCGGAGATACCGCTTTTGCTTTTGGCACCTTCAAGGCGCTTGCCACGATTGGCGAAATTGATGCAACGACCGGTAAGGTGCTCACGGGCTATCCAGACGGCAATGGCGCATGGTTAGTTGACAACGATACCATCCGCGTTGTTTACCAATCGGAGTCCTATGCCACAATGTCCAGTCAGACTTATGGCTGGATGATGAATAGTGGTGTCAAGTTTACGGGATCCCACATTCACACGATTGATTACAATCGCGCCAAGTTCGCGGACTTCCTCACCAGCAACACATCGGCCAGCGATATGTTTGAGGGCAGCGGGAATCTATTCCATACAGTCTATAACGCCTTCGGCGATGTGGTTGTCCCTCGCGCTGACGGCGGTCTCTGGGGAAACCAAGCCCTGCCAAATAAAACTCACAAGCCTTTCAAAGCGGGCAAGGAGTTGACTGAGGGCGACTTCTTCTTCCAATCCTTCTGCGGGGCTTGGTATGAGCCAGCCAGCAACTATGGGGTTGGCAAAGGCTTTGCTGACAACCTTTGGTTCATGGCCGAAGAGTGGAATATCGGGTCTCAGATGTTCACGGGTGGTGCAGCGGAAGCCAATGACACCATGGGCCTTGCATCGATGGTCGTGGATATCGCGAATCAAACGGCCTACACCGTTCCTGCCTTGGGTCAGACTGGCTACGAGAAAATCATGCCGATCAATCCTGGCAACTCAAATTATGTGGTAGCAGTCCTCGCCGGCTACAATCACGACCAAAGCCCCGTTCCAAATCGTATCTACATTGGTGTGAAAGGGAAAAATGTTGACGGAACAGCCATTAACTACGCGACAGCTTCTCAGCGCGACGCTTTCATGGCCCGCAACGGGCTCCTTCATGGTAGGATCTATGGTCTTGCTCTATCGAACTCCACCTACACGACCCTCGGATTCAACGGGACAACGATCAACGCGACAACGAAAATGGTGGACACCTACCTGAAAAACGCCAACGCAACTAATACATTCAGCGGTCGCTTTTACCCCACCACCAAGAAATGGGCTGGATTCGATCAACCCAAGGCCGTCAAAGAAACCGAGATGATGCTGTGGGACGATAGCGATCAGCAACCTGCCGGATATACCTTCTTCAACGGCGACACCAAAACCGAGCACCCTGCAGTAGATCCCGACATTACCAAGTTCCGCTATGTGCAAAATATGACCGCAGCGGGCGGACTGCTCGGATTTGATCTCTCTGCTCTCGTCACGGAGTTAAATAATGCCAATGGCAATCTTCCAGAGTATGTTTCTGCGAATGTAACTCGTATTGTTCCAGCGATCAATGGTGCACTCACGCTGGAGGTTGGCGGCAAAGGTGTAGCGCATCCTGGCACCCTCAACACTTCCAACAAAACGGCCTCAACACATGTTGAAGTTGGTGTTGCAAAAATGGTGGCGCCAGACGGTCTCTTGTGGATCAAAACCGACGATGGCGACTTCCTGATCGTGGATGAGGATTCTGGAAACGACTACGGCGAACGCAAATACGTGCTTCAGATCAATGAGGCAAATATGCAACTCGCTGAGGCAAATAAAGGCCACCTCCTTGCATTGGCCGGGGGCAGCCGCAACCCGAGAGCCTTGGCAAGTGCAGCGGCTTACAACGGGACTTTTACTAAAGCCACAAGCGCCGAATTCTCTGGATCATGGAATGTGACAGGCCTTGTCGCCAAGAAACAGGACGGTTCCTTCTACACAGCTCAGGAACTGGCAGGAACTGGCGAACAAGACATTATTTCCAACATCAAATTGGAAAATCAAACCTTGATCGGCGTAGTTCAAATGCCCGGTGAGTCCAGCGGCGCAGTTAACTCAGGCAAAGCCGACCAAGGCGGGCAGATCTTCATGTTCAATATGGCAACTCTGCCAGTAGCGTTACAAACAAACGGACGCCCTATCGGTCAGACCACGGCATTGATTCCAGAAGCGAGCACGGCCGATGATTCGAGTGAGAGGATCGATGGTCAAAGCGGAGACACTGCGTTCGCCTACGGCAAATTCAAGGCGCTTGCCACGATTGGCGAAGTCAACCCAACAACCGGTAAGGTGCTCACAGGCTATCCCGATGGTAATGGCGCTTGGCTGCTCGACAACGAT
>CAMBAQ010000053.1 GCA_945863785.1 Chthoniobacter flavus | reverse complement strand
TTTCACCAGCGGGACAGCGAACATAGCGGGACTCTTTCTTTCGTCAACTGCTTTTTAATTTATTTTTAAATTATACCTCCACTCAGCTGACTCAAAAATCTTCAGAACACGCGCAGATGCCCATTAAATATACTTCCCCGAGCTTTGTTGTTTTCTCCCAAACACCTCACCCCATGACATGTTTTTTTACTCCCACCACCCTTACCTCTTCCATTTTTTGTTTTTTACCGAGTGGGTTTTCCTCCGCTTTTCCGCAAGTTCTTTTGAAGATTTCTCCATCGCCATAGCACAATTCTCCTCTCACTTGTACCACTTCAGCAAGCATGGATGGGCTTGCACGGGCGAATTCCTAGCGTGAATGAAACCGCATGCATTTGTTTTTTTAAAAACAAAAAGCCCATTAAGACCTCGCTAATTACCGTGGTGTCGAAAGTGATTACTTTAACGCCACACTTCCGTGAAAGCTCGCAAACAAAGGCCCTGGGGAGGAGAGAACATTCGGGAGAGATAAGCGCGCGATGCGCTCACGCTCGCAGGATTACCGACGATTAGGATTTTTTATCGTAAACGGATTTGTCGTCAAAAAGCTTGGATTCCCTTATTTCAAGGGGCAGAGCGTTGCGATCGAGTTCCTGATAAAAACAGCTTTCGTATCCGGTATGGCAGGCTCCGGTTGTTTGTTCGACCTCGAAAAGAAGGACATCCCTGTCGCAATCGACAAACCAGCGAACGACCCGCTGAGTGTGTCCGCTTGTCTCTCCCTTGAGCCAGAGTTTCTGCCGTGAGCGGCTCCAGAAGGTCATGAGACCGGTTTTGAGCGTATTGGCCAATGACTCAGAGTTCATCCATGCAAACATCAAAACCCTGCCAGAAGGTCTTTCTTTGCCTGAAGCTTCTTGTACGATGACGGGGATGAGCCCATCGCTGGTGAATTTGAAGTCGAATTCCACGGGATTGCTAAATTAAGGCCTATGGAGATAACCTGAGCTCGCGAAGGATACAACAGAAATGCCCATAATCACATTTGAATCCACCCAGCCTCCCGTCGTATACGGTAGCGCGCCGGCCCGCACGATTTCCATGCGATTAGCGGATTTGGAGTCTTTAATTCCTAAAGAGCTTCTACTTCGCAAATCCACCCCGGAGGAGAGCGTGAATCTTTCCGCTGGCCACGTTCTGGGTCATATCGTTCCGATGCTGTCTTTGCGGGAACTTGCGATTTTGGTTCCAGACTTCGTGGAACCAGCACCCGACATGATTCGCCTACCGGTATCCCGAGTTGCTCTTGGGTACACTCTCCGCGAACAAATTGTCACTAGCGCTACCCCCAAAGAGGAAACGCTCGAGACGTCACTAGCCTCGCCGGCGGCGAGCCTAAATCTTTTTTTTGCAAAACTACCTGAAGCCAAAGAAATCGATATCTTCATCGAGCCTGAAGTTATCGAGGAGGAGCCCTTACCTGAACGCACTGCAGAAGCCCCCCCTGAGGAGATCTCCGCCCGAAAGCTCTCCGATCTTATCAGCAACCTGCCGACCTTTCGCCGCAAAATCGAGGAACCGATCTCGAATGCGATCGTTACGATTAAGCCGGAATTTCCCGCGCTGGATACTTTTGGCGACGAGCTCCTCCCCGAGCAGAACGCGCTGCAATCGCTTTTCATGACCGATGAGAAATTAAGCACCAAACGCGTCGTAGAGCTTTGCGGCGACCTGCCTGGAATCAAGTCCTGCCTGTTGGCAAGCGATGATGCCTTTATCGCCTCTCAAAACGTGCCCTCTGGATTGGATATAGCATCGCTTAGTTCCAAAGCCACCGCGATGGCCAGAGCCATGCACGAAGCATCAGCAGATATGGGCATCGGTGAAATTCCCGCACTCACTCTGCATACGGAAAAAGGCCCTATCAGTATTTTCCAAAACGAGAATCACACGATGCTCGTCTTCCACGCGGATCGCGGCTTCATACCGGGTGTCCGTGAAAAGGTGGCCCTCGCGCTGGGAGAGGTCACTCGATCACGCTTATGCCTCCCTCCACCGAAAAATGAAACCTGAAAACCCATTGCGGGGATGCCTGCGATGATTTAGAAAACGAGAACTCATGATGGAACTTGTGCAAAAGGGCGGCCCGCTGATGTGGCTTATTCTGGGCTGCAGTGTCACGGCCCTCGGTGTTTTCTGTGAACGCCTGCTTTTTTTTCACCGTGCGTCGATTCAAACCGGAGATTTTCTACGTGGGTTGGCCAATTTGCTGAGAAAAAAAAACTTCGCCGAAGCGATTCGGGAATGCGCCGGCTCGCCGGGCCCTGTTCCGCGCGTCCTGCTTGCGATGTTGGCACGACATAATTCACCACGATCCGAGTTGCGCGACATCGCACAGGAGGCCGGTCAGCTCGAGGTGCCCCGCTTGGAACGCAACCTAGCCCTGCTGGCAACGATCGCTTATGCGACCCCGCTGGTTGGCTTGCTTGGCACAATTCTCGGCCTTTTAACCGCCTTTCAACAGATCACCACGCATGGTGGTTATGCGACCGCCGCTGAGATCGCGGGCGGCGTTTACGAGAGCCTTCTCACCTCGGCGGCAGCGCTCACGATCGCTATTCCAGCCTTCGTCGCTCATAGTTATCTGGTCGCTAGATCAAATGATGTCCTTCACGACATCGAGCGTGCCTCGATTGAGGTTCTGGACGTCCTCCACGAACCTTCCGGATCGGATACTGCCGCGTGAAAATCCAGCGTACACCTGGCCTTCATCCAGCCCTGATGTTTATAGCGCCGTCCTTGAACGTCGTGCTTTTGCTAGTTTTTTACATCATCCTCAGCACGTCCTTCTTGTTGCAACCAGGCGTGATGGTTGATGTCCCTCAATCCCCATTCCTTCTTGCCCCGCAAAGAAACCCACTCATCATCAGCATCGCCGCTGCGCCTTTATCCTCGATTTATTTTGAAAATGACGCCGTCACTTTCGATGAGTTGCGCACCAAGCTTAAGGAGTATGGCGGACGAAACCACACCGTGATCATCAAAACAGATCGCAGATCCGCAGTGGAACAACTGGCGCAAGTGATGACAGTTTCTCTGTCGCTTGGTTACCCTACCGTTATCGCCACCTCGGAAGAGCAGTGAAAAACACACCTCTCATTTTTGACTGGCCTGTACGACATCGCATTCACCTGCTGCTTCCGGCCATGCTGGTGCTCGCTGCCCTCGCGCATGGTTCCATTTTTTTCCTATTCACCATCGCGTATCCCAAAGGCAAAACGGATACATTAAAGCCCGCTCAGTTGTTTTTTTTACCAGAAGGTTCTCCTCAAAAAAGCCAAGTCGAGGGGCTACTCCTTTCTTCGGATCCCTCCCTTTTTGCTCCAGGCCGGGGAATGCCTCGGGAAGAGAGTTTATTTTCGACGACTTACACACCGCAATTTTCTTCGGAAAACATAGCCCTTCTCCCCCTCACCCGCAAAGCGGAGTCGCTCCCTTCCGCGCATATCCCAAGCTTGAGACGTGAAGTAAAATTTCCTGCTCCATTTTCACCGAAGCAGGAAGCATCAGCCCACCCTGCCAGACTTCAATCAGGCATGTCGCTAGCTGACCGATTGCCCGCCCTCCCCGCCACTCCCCTCGTTTCGCAAAGCGCTTCAGCCCCACTAGAGGCAGCGACTTTTCTCATTGGAGTGGATGCGGATGGCCAAGTCGCATTCTTGGTGCTCGAGAAATCCTCAGGCGATCCCACTATTGATCGTGAACTCCTGCGGTTACTGCGTGGCCTTCGTTTTTCAACAGCAGAAAAAAGTGGAATTGTTTGGGATTTTCTAGAATTTCAATGGGGCTCGGGACCTAATCCTCAGAAGACGCCATGATTCCTATTTCCATTCCATGGCTTGTCTTTGCTGCCCTTATCGTTTTCCTTGCTGGCATTTTTTTCGTTTGGATTTGCTATGAAATCGCTCGAAAGCGTCACGCAGCTAACGATAGAAAAGATCTCATCCAATGCCACCTCTGCGCCCGCAAATTCACCGCCGAGAAGCTAGTGTCACTGCCACTCTGTCCTTATTGCGGGAGCCCCAACGAGCACATCCCGCCGCGACTTTTTTAGTTTTCCTTCGCTAGGAAAATAAAAGACGCAGCACTATGAAGTCTAATACCAAAAGCCGCTTGCTTTTGGATTTTAGTAGAGGGGCACAGCGCGTCTCGCCTGTGTGCTGCGGTCTGCTCCTTTGGTTGCGATGGGTAGGGTGCGAGAAAGTAGACCAGTCTCAACACGGCCGAGACGGCCATTCCCCCCTTTTCCGCTGCAAAGTCTAATTTCAAAGGGACAATGGTATAAACCCTTTTTTAAGCTCCCAAGAGCAATCGAGCCGGATTTTCGATGCAATCTTTGACTCGCACCAAGAATGTCACTGCCTCTTTACCGTCCACCACACGATGATCGTAACTCAGAGCGAGATACATCATCGGACGGGCGACGATCTGGCCTTTGATGACGACTGGGCGTTCTTGAATTTTGTGCATGCCGAGAATGCCACTTTGCGGGGGATTCAGGATTGGTGTGCTGAGAAGTGAGCCGTAGGTGCCGCCATTGCTGATGGTGAAAACGCCACCCTTGAGGTCATCCAATGAAATTTTGCCTTCGCGGGCTTTTGTGGCGTATCCAGCGAGGCGGGATTCAATGTCCGCAAAACTGAGGCGATCGCAATCGCGCACGACGGGAACGATAAGCCCCCGCTCAGTGCCAACAGCGACTCCGATATCATACACCGTGCTGGTCACAAGATCTTCACCATCGATACGGGAATTGATGGATGGGATAGCTTGGAGCGCATCAACCACTGCTTTGATGAAGAAGCTCATGAAGCCAAGTTTGACTCCGTGTTTTTTGGTGAATTCCTCCTGCAATTCCTTGCGAAGGGCCATCACGGCAGTCATATCGCATTCATTGAACGTTGTTAGAATGGCCGCCGTTTGCTGGGCCATCACAAGCTGGGTGGCGATCTTACGGCGCAGAGGGGAGAGTTTTTTCCGCACAGTGCGGGATTCATCGCCGGACGCCGAAACTACAGGCGCAGACTTCACGGCAACGATCGGTGCTGGCGCCGGCGCTGGCGTTGCTGCAACTGCTTTTTCCACGACGGCAGGCTTCGCTGACTCAGGAGCTGCGGCTTTCGCAGGCGCTGCCGCTTGGCCGGGGGCGATTTCGGCCACGACTTGGCCGATTTTCACCTCTTGGCCTTCGGGAACTTTAATGTGAAGGACACCGGAATCCGCCGCCATCACTTCTTGTGAAACCTTGTCGGTTTCTAACGTGAAGAGCAACTCGTCACGGGAGACACTATCACCCTCTTTTTTATGCCAAATGGAAAGCACTCCGGAGGTGATAGACTCTCCAACGGCTGGAATTTTAACTTCGATTTTCATGCGATTTTAGACTTCAAAGGCTTGCTTGATAAGGGCGGCTTGTTGTTCTTTGTGCTTTCCGGAAGACCCGGTGGCGGTGCTGGCGCTCTCTTCTCGGCCAGCATAGCCGATGAGAGATCCAACGAGACCCGCTATGCGCGGAGCTATGAAATTCCAAGCACCCATGTTTTGGGGCTCCTCCTGACACCAGACGTACCGCTTGGTGCCGGGGTAGCGCTTGGCTAGTGCTTTCAACCGCTCGCTGTGGAGTGGGTAGATCTGCTCAAAACGGATGATCGCCGTCGTCGCAGTTTGCTTCGCCTCCTCACGTCCGCGAACAAGATCGTAATAAACCTTGCCTGAACAGAAGACCACGCGATTCACTTTTTTGGGGTCCTTGATGGTAGGGTCATCCAAGATCTCCTCGAAACGAGCATTCGTAAAATCCTCCACCCGCGAGGCGGCATCCTCCGAGCGCAAGAGGCTTTTCGGTGACATAATGATGAGCGGCTTGCGGTAGCCGCGGTGGATCTGCCTGCGAAGGACATGGAAATACTGGGCGGGCGTCGTAATATTGCACACCTGCATGTTATCCTCGGCGCAAAGCTGAAGGAATCTCTCCAACCTCGCACTGGAGTGCTCGGGACCTTGACCTTCGTAACCATGAGGCAGCAGCATCACAATCGAGCTCGGGCGACGCCACTTGGCTTCAGCTGAGGCGATAAATTGATCAATGATGATCTGTGCTCCATTGGCAAAGTCGCCAAACTGAGCTTCCCAGATGCAGAGCATCGATGGGAAATCCATCGAATAACCGTAATCGAAACCGAGTACGGCATACTCGGAAAGCGGGCTATTATAGACGCAGAATGTCTCCTGCTTGGGTGAAATGTTTTTGAGTGGGAAGTAGCGATCGCGAGTCACCTCATCGTAGAGAACCGAATTACGGTGACTGAATGTGCCTCGACGGCTGTCCTGACCGGACAGACGTACCGGCGTACCCTCGATAAGGAGTGAACCGAAGGCCAATGCTTCCGCAAATCCCCAATCGTAAGGTCCTCCATCTTTCCAAACTTGGAGTCGACGATCAACGACAGTCCTTTTGATTTTCGGTACGACGTTAAAGTTTTTGGGAACCGTGGTGATGGCCGCGGCTACGTTGTCGAGCGTGGCGACTGTAATAGCGGTGTTGACGGGTTCGTGAGAGTAGGGAGGTTGGAATATCGCCGTGGATCCAGCGAATTCGCTTTTCTTCTTTTTTGGTTCGCCCTTTTTTTTCACTTCACTGAAGGCCGCTTCGAGCTTTTCAAGCAGCCTGGCCTTGATTTCCGCAGCCTCATCGGCAGTGACGGTCCCGAGAGCAGAAACTTGCGCTGCGAACGTGGCGCTGAGAAGCGGATGAACCTTGATGATCGAGTAAAGGTCGGGCTGGGTGAAGAGCGGTTCGTCCGTCTCATTGTGTCCATGCCGGCGGTAGCAATAAATATCGATCACCACATCGCGGCGGAACTTTTGACGGAACTCGAGAGCGATCTGAGCAACCTCGATCACGGTGAGAGGATCCTCTCCATTGACGTGAAAGATAGGCGCATCGACCATTTTGGCCATATCGGTGCAATAACGCGTGGAGCGTGCATCAGCCGGGAGCGTGGTGAACCCGATCTGATTGTTGACCACGAGGTGTATCGTTCCACCAGTGCGATAGCCGGGAAGTTGAGACATGTTGAATGTCTCCGCAACGATGCCCTGTCCGATAAAAGCGGCGTCTCCATGCACTAAAATTGGAAGCACCTTCGTGCGCTCCACAGTGTCTTCCAATATACGTTGTCGAGCGCGGGCCTTACCCTGAACGACGGCGTCAACTGCCTCTAGATGGCTTGGGTTTGCCGCCATGCGGATCTCGACTTTGTGACCACTCGGCACATCTCTGGTCGTCTGGTAACCAAGGTGGTATTTCACGTCTCCGCTGCCGCCGACCAATTGAGGGTCAAACGTATCTTGAAACTCATTGAAAATGACGTCCAAGGGCTTGTTTAAAAAGTTAGCCAGAACGTTGAGTCGACCACGGTGGGCCATGCCCATCACGATTTCGAGGACGCCGGCAGATCCACATCCTTCAAGGATCGCGTCGAGTGAGAGCATGAGAGACTCCCCACCCTCGAGCGAAAACCGCTTCTGCCCGACAAATTTTGTATGAATAAAGGACTCGAACGTTTCGGCCTGATAAAGTTTGCGAAGAATATCGCGGTGTACCTCTGGAAGTTGACGGGAAGCGCTGCGACGGCTCTCAACGCGATCAGCCACCCATTCGCGCATGGCGGGATCCTGTATGTGAGTGAATTCCACGCCGAGGGTTTCGCAATAGGTTTGCCGAAGCCCAGCAATCATCTCCTTGAGCGGCATCTCACGACCCTGCTGAAAGTTTCGTGAAGAAACCACTTCGTTCAAATCGGCTTCCCCTAGACCGAAATCCGAAGGCTCCAAACGGGAAATAGACGGAGCGGATTTTGCCAGGGGGTTGAGATGAGCTGCGGTATGGCCGATCGCACGATAAGCTTCAACCAACAAATCCACTCGGGCCTGGAGAGGTGAGGCAGATCCTTGAGTCGCCTCGCGCGCTTCAACCTTGCGGCTGCGGACGAGCCCGAGTTCAAATCCCTCAAAAAATGCGGCCCACTCTGGGTCAACGGAACTGTGATCAGTGACCCACCGCTCATAAAGTTCATCAATCAGTGCCTCGTTAGCGCGGGCGGGGAGAGAAGTATTCATTCAATATCTGTATGGCATAATAAGCCTGTCAAAAGTGAAGGCTTTAAGCCTGAAAAGTGTATTTTTTTTCCGCGTTTGGCAAGAATCGAAAAAAATGCGGTTCGGAAAAAAGGAACAGCCCAAGTCAAAAAAAATCCGCCCTCACCCCAATCGGGGCGGGGCGGAAATTTTTAAGGAGTTTTTTAGTCTTGTTTGACAGCGGCTTCGTCGCGGTCCTTCATCGCGGCCTTGCGACTGAGTTTCACGCGTCCCTTGTCATCGACTCCGATGCATTTGACCCAAATCGCGTCGCCCATTTTCACAACGTCTTCGACTTTATTGACGCGGAAATCGGCCAATTCAGAAATGTGAACGAGACCGTCTTTGCCTGGAAGGACTTCGACGAATGCGCCGAATTCCTTGATCGAAACGACCGTGCCTTGGTAGATCTCGCCGATCGAAATCTCCTTGGTCATGCCATTGATGATTTCCTTCGCGCGCTTGAGACTTTCGCCATTGTTCGAGTAGATGTGGATGGATCCGTCGTCCTCGATGTTGATCTCGGCGCCGGTCTCGGCAACGATGCCTTTGATCGTCTTGCCGCCTGGTCCAATGATGAGACCGATCTTGTCTGGATTGATTCGGATGGTTTCGATGCGCGGAGCGTATTGGCTAAGCTCAGCACGTGGGCTGGCAAGAATGCCGTTCATGACATCTAGGATTTTTGTGCGCGACTCTTTGGCCTCGATCACCGCCTCAGCCATGATCTCGTGCGAGATGCCGGGCAGCTTGAGATCAAGCTGGAAGCCAGTGACACCCACTTCCGTTCCACAGAGTTTGAAATCCATGTCACCGAAGTGATCTTCGCTTCCGATAATGTCGGTAAGCGTGGTGTAGCGTTTGAGTGTCTCACCCTCGAATTCGGTAACGAGACCGACCGAGATACCGGCCACTGGGCGACGGAGCGGAACACCAGCGTCCATAAGCGCAAGCACGCCAGCGCAGACACTGGCCATCGATGTGGATCCATTGGATTCCATCACTTCGCTCACGATACGAATGGCGTAAGGGAAATCCTTCTCACTTGGCACGACTGGCTCGATCGAGCGCTCGGCAAGGGCACCGTGTCCGATCTCGCGGCGGTTCTGTCCACCGAAACGACCAGTCTCACCCACGCTGAAGGGTGGGAAGTTGTAGTGAAGGAGGAAGCGCTTAGTGTCAGGACCTCCACCATAGGAGTCAATCATTTGAGCCTCGTCCGCAGGGGCGAGTGTCGCGATGCCGAGAGCCTGAGTCTCACCACGTGCAAAGAGAGCGGATCCATGCGTGCGCGGCAGGAGGCCGGTCTCGCCAGAGAGCGGACGGAGCTCATGAAGACCACGACCGTCGCAACGCTGCTTGCGGTCGAGAATGCTGATGCGGAAAGCTTTTTTCTGCAAATAATCAAACGCTTGCGAGATATCGAACTTCGAGGCGGTCGGGAATTGCTGAAGAACAGCGGCACTCACCTCGTCGCGCAAGGCGCCGACGGCTTTACTGCGGGCTACTTTGCCGGAAGTGTAGAGAGCTGACTCGATGCGGTCTCCCGCAACTTGGTAGGCGATTTCCAGAATCGAAGAATTTACCTCGAAGAGCGGCATGGAGCGCTTTTCTTTGCCAACTTTGGCAGCGAGCTCACGCTGCGCAGCAACGATAGGCTTCACGGCTTCACGGGCAAAATCCAGAGCGGCAGTGAACTCCGCTTCGGCGAGCTCGTTGGCAGCGCCCTCGATCATGATGACTTTTTCACCATCGCCGACATACACAAGATCGAGATCGCTATCGAGGCGCTCGGAGTGAGTCGGGTTGATGACAAAGGTTCCACCGATACGTCCAATACGAACAGCCCCGATCGGGCCTGCGAATGGGATGTCGGAAACACAAAGTGCGGCCGAAGCTCCATTAATCGAGAGCATATCGGGATCGTTCTGACCATCGGCGCTCAAGAGAAGGGTGATGACCTGGGTATCATAGAGATAACCTTTTGGAAAAAGCGGGCGCAATGGACGATCTGTCATACGTGCCGTCAGAATTTCCTTCTCCGTGGGGCGACCCTCACGTTTGAAGTATCCACCGGGCAATTTACCAACGGCGGCGGCTTTTTCTTTGTATTCGACGGTGAGAGGGAAGAAATCCTGGCCGTCCTTGATTGTGGTGGCGGAAACAGCCGTCACGATGACAATGGTGTCACCCGAGCGGACAGTCACTGCGCCGTCTGCGAGTTTGGCAAGTTTACCAGATTCGAATGTGATAGGAGATTGACCCGCTTGAGCGGTTACGGAATGAGACATAGTAAAAGATACGAAGTGCCGTTAGATAAAACGACAGGGTGGTAATGAAAGAAAAGCCCCGATGAACGGGGCTTTCAGGAGTGGATTGACGTTATTTACGGAGGTCGAGTTTCTCGAGGACCGCCGAGTAACGAGCTTTGGCGGTTCGCTTGAGGTAATCAAGCAAGCTACGCCGGGTAGCAACGAGCTTGAGAAGTCCGCGACGGGAGGAATGATCCTTGGCGTTGACTTTCAGGTGCTCGGTGAGAGATAGAATGCGTTGTGACAGGAGCGCGATTTGAACGTCTGCGCTGCCGGTGTCTTTTGCGTGGAGCTTGAGTGTCTCCATTTCATTTGCTGCTTTA
>CAMBAQ010000052.1 GCA_945863785.1 Chthoniobacter flavus | reverse complement strand
TTCATTGATGGAAACTTTGTGGGTAACACGCCGATCACGACAGATGTCGAGGAAGGTGTGCGCGAGGTCTCGATCCGCCAAGGGGGAAATTCACTTTGGAGCAATCGTGTTCAGGTGCTCAAAGAAGTCTGGCTGACTCCAGAGTTGGGTAGTCGATAAATCCACATGATGCGGGATACGCTGAGTGAAAACGGATGCAGCTCAGGTCTTGATAAATCGCCTTCTTTTTTCAGTCTTAAGAAAGTTTGCGTGATCTGGTTTTCACCTTGCTTACGCGCTTTATCGAGCGCCGATTACTAGATCTGATTGAGGATTGACGGGCTTCTGATGCTGTGGGCAAGGCATAGTTTTTTGTTGGTTTTTACTGGAATGAAAACGCAATCGGAAATGCAGGGGAAAACCGCGAATAGGGGACCAAAAATACAGGGCGAAAATTGAGTAATATTTTCCTGACAAAATTTTCCCAATAACCCCCAACTTATACAAACTCGCTGGTTTTGAAGTGAGGCCCGCAGAGCTAGGTTTTAAGGGGGTTCCCGAGGCGGTAGCGGGGAGGGGGAGATGGTGCGCGATACAGGTTCGAAAGTGAAAGTTAATTCCCTCGGAAGCGACAACAGAGGACAGGAGGAGTCGTACAGATCTACCGAGTTCTTCTAATTGAAAAAAGAAAATTGAAGGATTTCCAATTGATGTCGGCCTAATCTGGTTAATAACAACTGCGCGAAAGGTGAATTTCTTTTGCCATTTTTTTGCCATCTGAGGCTGCATTTTATGGCATAAACTGGCAAAAGTTGGCAAAAACAGGCAGAGATAAAATCCTGTTTTTGAGGTGAGTTTAAGTCTCTAACCCTCTGAAGTAGAGGGTGGTGGGCAGTAATGGATTCGAACCATTGAAGGCATAAGCCAGCGGATTTACAGTCCGCCCCGTTTGGCCACTTCGGTAACTACCCTTTTTTTAATCGCGTGTCCCTACTACCGTTTGGTCGAAGTCGTATCGCGAGGCTGGAGGACTATGGATTTAATCACGATCTTTGGCAATGGAAAATCGTTGGAATTTGTTGGTTCTTTGCTGATGGCCTCGAGCACATCGAGTCCCTCTAGGACTTGCGCGAAGACGGTGTATTGACCATCGAGTTTCGGAAGGGGAGTGAGGCAAACATAAAACTGGCTGCCGTTGGAATTTTTGGCGGGATTGATTTTGTCAGGCAGACGGGCCATGGCGATGGCGCCTTTGTCATGCTTGAGTTTGATCTCGGAGGGGAGCGTGTAGCCGGGGCCGCCAGTTCCTGTTTTTTCAGCCTGACCCCAGCGGCTGGATGGATCTCCCGTTTGAACAAAGGAGCCAGGGAATATGCGGTGGAAGCGGAGTCCGTTGTAGAATTTTTTTTGAATGAGGTTCTTGAAGTTCTCGACGGTGTACGGAGCGGATTCGTCGTAGAGTCCGATGACGACTTGGCGTGTTTGTTTTTCTTTGCCGACGCGGATTTCCATAACAGCGACGTCAGGGCCGAGCGTAGCGGCCGGTGCCGAGGCGGTGAGAGATATCGCGGCGAGCAGTAAAACGAGGAAGTTTTTCATATAATAGGAAATTCACGGCGATCGACCCCGCCGAGCAGGCATCCGTTTTCATCCCGCACTTCAAATTGCGTGAGATCTTCAGATTGGCGGTTGAGATACCCTAGAGCGAGCGTTTGTGCGATGTCAAAATGGGGCGCGGTGCTTGTTATGTGCCCGGCGATCGCTTCAGGGTTGCCCACAGGATGGAGTTGAAGGCGGGTTTGCGCAGGAGTTTCAAACTTGCCGATAAAGCCGTGCAGTCGTTTGTTGACGCGTCCGACGCTTTTGAGTCGGGAGACGACTTCCTGCCCAACGTAGCAACCTTTATCGAAATCGACGGAGGTCGTTTCCAGTCGCGCTTCTTGTGGTAGCGTGTCTTCGTTTATCTCGGAGTTCCATGCTGCAACGCCGTGAATGATTCGCAAGCGCGTGACAGAATCGGGAGTCAGTGCCGGCAGGTTGATCGGTTTTTCAAATGTGTCGAAACCGGGGCAGCCAATTCGTGTGGATTGAATGGAACCATCCGGCGGTGGGCAACCGATGACGTGGTAGAGAGGGAGGGGCTCGGGAAGGGGAGAAATGGTGACGTCATCGGCGATGATGTAGCGCTCGAGACGTGCTTGAACGGTTTCCGCCAAATCGGGAAGCGTCTCGACAATGTGGCCGTCGACGTGTGGCCAGATTCTTACATGAGCACAGAGTTTTCCCTTGGCTGTGAGCAGGCAGGCGGTGCGTGAGGTGTTCTTTTCTAAGTGTCGAATGTCGATACTCAGTTGACCGTTGAGATAGCGAACGCGGTCGGTTCCGGTGACCAAAAGGAGTGCACGGGAAGGAAGCTCGAAAAATCCCGTAATGGCAGGATCCGTGGGGGTCATTTATTTCGTTGGAAGAAGTTCCAAAAATTCCTGAGGCGGGGAGCTTGAGGCTGCGAGGAATCGGACTGCGGCGAGTTTTGATCGGGTAGGGGAGGAGGGGAGGATTCGCGGCCTGGGTATCCGTAAAAACGCGAAATGACAGAGAAGTCAGCATCGCCCCAACCGCGTTCGATGCCCGCCATGGCGATGCCAGCGAAGGCGGAGGCAGTTGGAAGTTCGAGATTTTTTGTGTCCGCAGCGGCAATGGCGAGTTGGACGTCTTTGAACATGTTTTTGAGCGAGAATCTGGGGTCGAATTCGCCGCTCACCATGCAGGGGAACTTCATGTCGATCACGGGGGAGCGTGCGGCATTGGATTCGAGGGCGCGAGAGAGATGCTGGAGTGGGACTCCGTGAGAATCGAGTAAAGCCAAGGCCTCTGTGAGTGCGCTGACTGCCGCAGCGGAGATCACATTCGTAGCGATCTTCACAATAGCGGCATGGCCGATATCGCCCACGGGGAGGATGGATTTTGAGGAGACTTGGAGTAAGGGGCGGACGCGCTCTAGGACGGCGGGATCTCCCCCGATGTAGTAAATGAGTTGACCGGCTTGGGCTGCGTCACGACTGCCGGTGAATGGCGCGTCGAGGTAGGCTGCGTGACGGTCCGTAACGATGGCAGCGGCCTCAATCGTCTCTGTAGGAGATACGGTGGCGTGGTTGATGATCACGTGCTCGGGTGTGAGCACGGGAGCCATAGATCGTAGGACGGCGAGGAGAGCCTCGCCGTTTGCTACGAAGATTTGGATATGCCTAGCTGATTCCGCAACCTCTGCCGGGGAGCTGAGAAAATTCGGCTCCGGGCGTAGGGTGCGATTCCAAAGCCAGACTTGATAGCCCGACTTCCGGAGGCATGCGGTGACTCGGCTTCCGATGATTCCGAGACCGATGACTCCGGCAATGGCTTTGCTTGGCTGCTCCATCCGGGTCCTATCAGGCCGCTGTCGGCAGGAAGGTCTCGACCTTGGCGGAATCTTTCAGCTTTTTGAGAACCGCTTGAACGGCTTCGCGCTGATTGGTGCTCTTGAGGTAGCCTGTGATTTGGTCCTTCACTTCAGCGAAAGGAACCGTGCCGGCTGCCTTGGTTTCAGTCACTTTGATGACGTGCCATCCGAACTGGGTGCGGACAGGTTGGCTGATGTCGCCGATTTTTTGTGAGAAGGCGGCGTTGGCGAATTCTGGCACCATGCGGTCTTTTGTGAAGAAGCCGAGGTCGCCTGCGGACTCTTTCGCGCCGGGTTCTTCGGAGAGTTCTTTCGCAAGGGTTGAGAAGTCCTCGCCCTTGGTTGCGCGCTCGGAAGCCTTGGTCGCGGCTTCTTTTTGTTTGGTGACATCAGCCTCGGATGCTTCTGGTTTCACCATGAAGAGAATGTGGCTCGCCTTGACGGTCTCGGGTTGATCAAATTCTTTTTTGTTGGAGTCGTAGAAGGTTTGCGCTTGGGCTTCGGTGACATCGGAGGTCTTGACCTGCGATTTCATCCAAAGTTGTTGCTGGAGCATGGTGCGAAGATTTTCCTTCAGCTTCTCTGGTGTTTGTCCGGCTTGCTTGAGTTGTTCCTCAAAGATTTTTTCATCGGGAAATTGTTTTTTGACTTTGGCGATTTCCGCATCGACGTCGGCATCGGTCACTTTTTCTCCAGCGGCTGCTCCGGCAACGAGCTTGTCCATGATCAGCTCTTGGAGGAGTTGATTGTAAGCTCCGAGTTTTTGCTCGTTCGTTAAACTTGCCGCTTTCTGGCCAGATCCTTCGACGGCGGCTTTAAAGATTTCTTCGAGCTGTTGGCTGGTGATATTTTGGCCATTCACGGTAGCAACGACCTCAGGGAGGACGATTGGCTTGGCGTCAACGGGTGGCTTTGGAGCATCGGCGGAGGTTGCGGCATCTGTTGCGGTAGCTGGAGCATTAGCGGATGGTGCGGTCACTTCAGCAGGGGCGGAAGCGACTTGTTTTACTTCAGGCTGAGCTGCAGGCGCAGCGGCGGCCTCGTTTGCGGGGGTCGGGGTGGCCTCAACAGTTGCTGGGGCAGTAGGCTGTGGTGGCTTGCACGAGGTGAGGGCCATGGCTGACGCTGCAACAAGTGGAACGATGGTGAGTTTGGAACGTATCATTTGAAATAAGAACACGATTTATTCGCACGTCAGGCATTCCATTGCGAGAGGAAAAAAAGCCCCTTCAAGTCTGGGGGAAAACACTCCGTCTCATGGGAAATATCCCTCTTGCGAGATGGTGACGTTTTCTAGGCGATCTGAGCGGCGGATTTTGCTTTTTGAGTAGGCTGGGTGGCGAAGAGCACGCCTAGCAAAAACGTTGTCGCGCAGCCGATGAAAACAAAATAGGGCCAGGAAATGGCGGGCCACCACTCAGGCATAATGAGGCCGAAGTTCCACTCTGCTGGATGAAGTTGCAAGTGGAGCAGGGCCGCAATGCTGATGGCCGGAATCTTCACTTTTCCCAAAACGAGAACAGCGCCTATCCCGGTGAGCATAGCAAAGACGTTACACAAATCATTCCCCCGGGACTTTGTGAGCACACCAAGGAGGAAAACCCCGAGGATCGAGCCGTATCCGTAGCCCAGAACACCGAGGGCGAGGGGGATGATTGTGATATTTGTGGAAAGCACCGCATAGGCGGCAGCGGTTGCTACCACGATCATTAATCCACCGAATACCGCTGTGGCGATGCGGGCGGCGCGTACGGATTGGGTGTCAGTCGATGTCTTGTTGATGTAAGGTTGGTAAAAATCACGGATGAACGATGTCGCCAAAGCATTCAATGCTGCCGAGGTCGACCCCATCATGGTGGCGAATACGCCAGCAATAATGAGCCCGCGGATCCCGACTGGCATTTCGTGCACGATGTAGTGCGCAAAGATCTCATTGTGGGCTGTGGGCAGCGAGGGGTCGGGACTGATTTGGTAATGCACCCAGAGGAGAATGCCAACGGAAAGGAAGGCGAGAACGATCGGGATATCTGCAAACCCGCTTACGATGAGACTGAATCGGCTTTTTGAAATGTTCTCCGCCGTGAGCATGCGTTGAACCATGTCTTGGTCGGTACCATGGGTGGCCATGGTGAGGAATGTCGATCCTAGGATGGCGGCAAGGATAGTGTAGGGATTTTCCAGCATTGCGCGAATCGCGTCGCCAAAGGGACGTGTGGCATCCCAACCAGTCTGGAACATCGCCACATTATTCCCATTGAGCATGGAATCGACTTTGGAGAGGCCGCCAGGGATGTCTCGAAGGATCGCAAAGATTGCAAAAACCACCGCGCCGCACATGAGGCAAGCTTGGATCACGTCGGTCCAGACGACCGCTTTGATTCCCCCTACAGCGGTGTAGAGGGTGGTGACGACCGTGACAAAGACGATGCCCCAAAAATACGTCCAGATGGTGATTTGCGAGCCCGGAAAGAGGTAGCGCCAGATCACGACGAGGATCACGCCGCCGAGGTAAAGCCGAACGCCGATCCCCAGCACGCGGCCGAGGAGAAAGATCCCGCTAGCCATATTTTTCGTGCGCGAACCGAAGCGGACAGTGAGGTATTCGTAGATGCTTTGAACCTTGAAACGAAAATAAGGAGCTATGAAGAGATAAGCTATGACCACTCGGGCGAGGATCGTTCCGATGGCTAGTTGGGCGTAGGCAAAGCCGAGTGTCTTATATCCTTCGGCGGGCGTTCCCAAGAATGTCGCGGCGCTCGTTTCCGCTGCGATAATGGAAGCCAGTACCGCCCACCATGGCATTTTTTGTCCGCCTAAGGCAAACTCCTGAAGTGTTGAATTGCCGCGCCCCGCATAGAGGCCGATGCCTACGATGGCGACGAAGTAGGCTAAAATAACGAGTCCATCAATGAGGAGAGCGGACTGGCTCATTAGGGACGGAGCGCTTTAACAAGAACGACGGAGTTCCGTCCACTGGACTCGTAGCGGTTGCGGCGAGATGCTGGAAGGAGCGAGGGATCCGCCGCGGTGTAGCCGCCTTTTTGCTGGAGATAGCTGTAGGCTTGAGTGGATAGAGCGAAGAGATTTTTGACCTCTTTTTCGCGGGCCAGATTTTCGACAAAGGCCATGAGCTTGCGACCGTAACCTTGGTTTTCATGCGACTTACGTACATGGAGACAGGCGAGTTCCGCCGCGGCTTGTTCGGGATACATGTGCAAGGCCACGCATGCCACTGGAGAGCGATCAATCTCCAAGAGCCAGTAGTCATTTAAATTTTCAAGAATCTCTGTGCGTGAGCGCCGGACGAGTTCCTCATTCTTGACGGATTGCCGTATGAGGGAAATGACCGCGCGGACGTCCTTTTTAAAAATCCGCCGGATGTGTTGATACTCGTTCGAGTAAACCATCGTCCCGATGCCTTCGTGGCTGAAGACTTCGCTCAAGAGCGCCTCGTTCATGCCGCCATCCAGGATGTGGGTGCGGGCGACGCCTTGCCGGCAGGCCTTGGCACCGTTCTCGAGCTTGGAAATGAGGTTAGGTGAGAATTCCGCTTTCCGCTTTTTGATCAACTCTTCGGTTTCTGCAATTGAGATTTGACGGGGCAGGGGAACGGATTCCGAGAAAGCGCCGCCTGGGGCAAGGTAGAGGATTTTTGCAGCACCGAGTTCCACCGCGACTTCGAGAGCGATGCTGTCGGAGTTCACTCGGTAAGTGCGTCCCTCGCCGTCAAAGCCGAGGGGAGGAACGATGGGGATGATGCCTTCATCAAGGAGGAGCTTGAGGGCCTTCACGTCGACGCGTTCCACCTTGCCTGTGTATTGCTGGTCGATGCCGCCAAGAATGCCGGATGGATGGGCGATAAGTGCGTTAATGTATGCAGCGCGAAGATCGACCGAAGAAAGGCCTTCCATGATCTCGTTTGTGAGCCGAATCGCGGCATCAATGCTGACTTGAAGGGTGGGTTCATCGGTGACGCCGATGCCATCGGAGTTGGTGATTTTGATGCCCCGAGTTTCTGCATGGGTGATGATCTGGTGGCTCGCGCCGTGGACCAGAACAACCTTGATGCTGAGAGAGCGAAGGACGGCGATGTCGAGAAGGAGGTTGGAGAAATTTTCCGAACCTGCCACCTCGCCATCCACGGCAATCACGAAGATGCGCTCCCGGAAGAGGGGGACGTATTGTAGAATTTCGCGGAGATCGGAGACGTTCACGTTATTTAAGTCCTGATGCTGATAGCAGATACCGCCTTAGGGACACAGCAGAAAAATAACACTGTTGAAAATCCTGCCGTCGTCGTTATTTTCGGCAAATGTCATATGAAAAATCCTTGCTGGCGGCGCAGGGTTACATCGAACTCGAAATGCCCGCCGAGGCGCTGGCTGAGTTGGATTCCCTTCCGCAGGAGGAAAGGGAATCCGAGGAGGCTCTGCAGTTGAGGCTTTTCATTCTCATGAAATCCCAGGAGTGGGAAACGGCTCTTGATGTTTGCCGATCGATGCGCGTGAATTATCCCGAGGCTCCAGCAGGCTTCATTCATGGTGCGTTCTGCCTTCATGAAAAAGGGGAAACCGCCGAGGCCCGTAAACTCTTGCTCAGCGGGCCCAACTGTCTCGAGGAGGAGGCGACTTATTTTTACAACTTGGCTTGCTACAGTGCGGTTCTCGGTGATCTCGAGGCCGCTGTGGATTATGTGAAAACAAGCTTCGCCATGGATGATAAATTCCGTGAGATCGCGAAGCTCGACCCTGATCTCGGACCGATTAAAAAGACGCTTTGAGCGCGCTCAGCGAAGCCTTCAAAAGAAACTTCACCAACGGTCGCGAGGTCGGCGCCTCAGTCAGCGTCTTCGATGCCAATGGTGAGGTGGAGACATTGCACGGAGGCTTTTGTGATGCGGCGCGTACTATTCCTTGGACTCAGGAAACCCTTGTTCTCATCTGGTCCGCCACGAAGGCACTTGCTGTCTCCTGTGTCCTTCATGCCATGGAGAAAGCGGGAATTGATATGGACGCAAGGGTGGGGGATTTGTGGCCAGATTTCGCCAACGCTGGAAAAAATCATCTCACATTTGCCCATGTGCTCTCTCACCGAGCAGGTCTTTGTGCGTTGAATTCAAAATCCGCTACGTTGCTGGATCACGAAAGTGTGATTCGGGCGGTGGAAGCACAAGTTCCGCTGCGGGCTATCGATGCCGGTCCGGCCTATGGGCCGAGGGTGTTCGGATTTATCTTGGATGAAATCGTTCGCAGGTTGTCCGGCGGAGAGTCGATAGGATCCTACTGGCGGAGGTTTTTTGGTGAACCTTTAGGTTTGGATATTTGGATTGGATTGCCGGAGGAATTTCACTCGCGTGTAGCCACGATGCTTCCGCCGCGCGCTCAACCGGGATCGCCTCCTGACACTTTTGCGTTGGCCTTTGCTGATCCAGATTCGCTCACGCGTTTAGCGTTCTCAAGTATTGGCGGTGTGCCGCCCCCATCCGGCATGAATGCTACACGAATGAGGTCAGCTTCACTTCCCTCGCTTGGTGGTATTGCGTCAGCATCTGCGTTGGCGCGGTTTTACTCCATGCTGGCAATTGGTGTGCGAAATGGTTCCAATGAGTTTTTTGGTGAAAAAGCGCTTCACTGGATGTCCTCGCGTCTTGCTCAGGGATTCGATGGTGTATTGCAAATGGAGACGGCCTACTCCGCTGGATTCATGCTCGATCCCATTGACTCTGGAGGTCGCAAATCTCGTCAGCTTCTGGGGCCGTCATTGAGTGCATTTGGCCATGCGGGCGCAGGCGGGAGCCTAGCCTTTGCCGATCCCGAGACGGGTATCGGCTTTGCCTATTTGATGAACCAAATGGAACTGGGGGTGCTTCCAAACGATCGCTGCCTTGCGCTCGTTGATGCCTTTTACAGCGAACGATAGTGGCGGAATAATCTGGGTGAAGTCTGCCCGATAAATAGGTTCTTTGGATTTTCTAAAAATCCTGAAACTCGTCCTCGAGAGGAATTATATCTCGGCGTGTGGGCTGTTGGACTTCCTTGCTTGGGAGGGCGCGTGTCGCGGAACGTTGAGTCTGGGACTTGGATTGATTGACCAATTTCGAGGAGGCCACCTGAGTTTTCTTGGCCTTGATCGGACTTTTTATTTTGGACGACCGCTTGGCGCTTGAGGATTTTCCGCCAACGAGTGTCTGGAGTTCTTGGACTAGTTGGGTGAGTTGGGTGGACTGATTACGAAGATCTGCGGAGACGTTCGCGCTTTCCTCGGCGCCTGCTGCATTGTTTTGGGTCATGGCATCCATTTGGGAAACCGAGGAATTGATTTGATCGATGCCTTGGCTTTGCTCGTTTGAGGCGATGGAAATCTGGGCGACTAATTGGTCTGCCTGTCGGGCCTTGCTGACGATATCGGCTAGGCTTAGCGAGACTTTGGCGTTGATCTGAACACCTGCGGAGCTTTTTTGGATGGAGTCTTCGATTTTCTCCGCTGTCTCCCTAGCCGCGCTGGCGCTACGAAGAGCGAGGTTTCGTACCTCCTCGGCTACAACAGCGAAGCCCATGCCGGCTTCGCCTGCGCGAGCGGCTTCCACAGCGGCATTCAGGGCGAGAATGTTTGTCTGAAAGGCGATCTCATCGATCGTTTTGATGATTTTGGCGATGTTGTTGCTGGAGTTTTTGATCGCCGCCATGGCCTGGGCCATTTCTTCCATGTCAGAAGCGCCTGTATCGGCCACCTCGCGCATCGTTCCAGTGAGATCCTTAGCGACGCGGGAATTCTCAGCATTGTTTTTGGTCATGCTGGCGATCTCTTCGAGTGAGGCGCTGGTTTCCTCAAGTGAGGCGGCCTGTTCGGTGGTGCTGCTGGCGAGGGATTCGCTCGACGAGGCAATGTGGCCAGATGCGCTTTCGATCTGATTGGCGCCAATAGCGAGGCGGTCGATGAGCATCATAAACGAGCGGGGGATGCTGCGCGCTACGATCCATCCAACGGCATTTAAAAGGAGAATGGAAAATCCGACTCCGATAAAAAGAAATTTCAGGAAAGTCTTCTTAGTCTGTTCGGAACTCGCTTTGAGCGTTTCCGCACGGGATTGTATCAACCCGCTGACCGTGGACATGCTGCGCTCCAAGTCTTGAAACTTTTTTCCAAAACTTACCATTTCGGATTCCACCGCAGTGGGATCTTGAATTGCTTTCTTGGCTAGATCTGCAGCCAATGTTGTATATTCCTCGAGCGGTTTTTCTACACTTGTGAGCGCCGATTTTGTGGAATCATCCAAATCGAGTTTTTCGTTTTTTTCGATAGCCCCTCGAAATATCGCGATATGATTCCCGAGTTCTTGCAACACCTCTTTGCCCGAGTTGGTGTCCTTTTTGATGCCAGAGAGAGTTGCAGACAGAACATCGCTGCGAAGGGCATCATGCATCATGTCAGCCTCGAGGTGATTTGTCATCGCCGTCGATATCGTTTCCAGATCATTCTCACGCTCCAGATTTTGTTCGAATTCGTAGAAAACTACGGCAGCAAAGGATAACATGGAGAAGCTGGCAAATAGGACCAAAGCCCCGACTTTTTGATTGACATTCAAATTCATTTTTTGGAAGAGCCCGCTCGGAGGATTCGCCGAGCAGAAGTTCCACACCATCACAACCCCACCTAAATTGGCGAGAATATTCAGGTGTGAGGCTGTTTTTCGGTTAATAACAATACGCGAAATCCATTTTGCCCTCACAGATTTTCTCTTAAATGGGGGTGCC
>CAMBAQ010000051.1 GCA_945863785.1 Chthoniobacter flavus | reverse complement strand
AAACTTGATATGGGAATCATCACCTGATATCCCACTCCTTGGACGTTTACGACGATCTGGGTCGGCAGGGCCTCAGCGAGTATTCCTTCTAAAAACGCAATCATGTTGCCATCCACCTCTACCAGAGCTTTAAGGAAACTCCCAAGCGTGTTGTTCATTTTTCTTTTCTCGTTTGCGGTGACGGCACTGGCTGAAGGGGAATGGGCGATCATGGTCGAACCCTCGTTTGTAGAAGCCAAAGTGCGGCGACCCGTGGCAGACTCCGTTAGGACAGTCCTTGTTGCGACGCACTTGGTGAATGGCCAGATTGAGCCTCTTGCAACGGAAAATCCCCGCGAAAAACTTCCCTCATTCGATTTGACGGGCGAAGCTAAGATTCTCCCATCCTTGAAGGAGATGCTGGGCATCAAGCCGCGCATCGTTCGCAACAAGAATGACGTGATTCCAAATAAACAACCCACCTTTGATGAGATTCGGCTCGAAGCTTTGAGGACAGCGTCCCAAGTGCTCGCGAGCATCATGCCGCGCATCGTTCGAGACAAAAATAACGTCGTTCAATATGTGGTCTTGGAATCGGACAATCCGTTGACGGCCTCGTGTGTGCTCGCGCCCGAGTTTGCCTCCCAGTTTCACGACATTCTGGGGCCGGAGATCCTCGTGGCGATGCCGCATCGCAATCTCGTTCTGGTCTTCAGTCGCCAGGACAATGCGCATTTGAAAATGGCGGAACCCATCGTGAGTGGGTATTTGAATGCAACATGGCCAGTGAGTCGGGAGGTTTTTTCTTTGGAAAATGGATCCCTCCGTTCCCTTGGCGTTTTGCAATAGCCCATGCCTGCTCACCTCACAAAAATCCTTCCGCATGATTGAAGATATCGAACGCGTTCTTCTCGAGGAGTCCACTATTCTTCGGCGTTTGGACGATTTGGCGCAGAAGATCACCTTGGATTACCAAGGCAAGGAGCTGACAGTGATTTCCCTGCTCAATGGAAGTTTTGTTTTTATGGCGGATTTGCTGCGGCGGATCCCTTTGCCTCTCCAGATCGATTCTTGGAGCATTTCTAGCTACCATGGCACTCGTACGAGTGGGCGCGTGGAGTTCCGGCAAAATCACATCGCGGATGTAAAGGGGCGGCATGTTTTGATCCTCGACGATATACTGGATAGCGGTCGAACGCTGCGGGCGGTTTTTGACCGTCTTGAAGCCGAATCAGGAGCAACAAACATCCGATCCTGCGTGCTGCTGGATAAAAAAGCACAGCGGCACACGCCCTTTGTTGCGGATTACTCAGGCTTCGAAATACCCGATGAGTTTGTGGTGGGGTATGGGCTCGACTACAATGAGCGCTACCGCAATCTGCCCTTCATTGGTGTACTCAAGGCCGAGGCTATAGCCCGCCACGCCCGCTGAACCTCAGTGCGCTGGGGTTTTTCGAATCCCAAATTAGAAGTCGTTGGTGACCCGTGCAGGGTATGGGATGTGAATTTTTTAAAAAAAATCCTCCACATTATTGATTGTGGAGCGATTCTTGCTGGCTGATTTGATTTTGACAGAAACATGAACAACGCATTGCCTTCACACGAATCCACCGGACTCTACAACCGCGAGCACGAACATGACGCTTGCGGTGTCGGGTTTGTTGCCCAGATCAACGGTCAACGTTCCAATGAAATCCTCAAGACCGGTCTTCGGACTTTGTGCAGTCTTATGCACCGTGGCGCGGTCGATGCGGATGCGAAGACGGGTGACGGCGCCGGTATCACGACACAGATTCCCTACAAGATTTTTGCCCCCGAGGTAGAGAAGCTTGGCCAGAAGCTCTATAATAACTCCGATCTCGCTGTCGGTGTCATGTTCCTTCCTGCTGACAACGATTACGAAACAGCCCGCGCCAAGGCGAATACTGTCGAGGTTCTTGAAAAGCGCGGTCTCCATGTCTTCGGTTGGCGCGAAGTGCCCTTGAATCTCCATGTGCTCGGCGACAAGGCTCAGATGACCATGCCGAGGATTGAGCATGTGCTCATCGGTCGTCCATCGGGAATGTCCGATGATGACTATGAGCGCCGTCTATTTTTGGCCCGCAACGAGATCGAGGACCGCTCCGCTGCAGACAAGATCAGCAATTTCTATATCCCATCGTTCTCTCATCGGGTGATTGTTTACAAGGGTCTCCTCGTCTCCGCCTCGTTGGAGAAGTTCTACCCCGATCTATCTAACCCGGATTACGAAACCGCGATCGCGCTTTATCACCAGCGCTACAGCACAAATACCTTCCCGACTTGGGCGCTCGCGCATCCCTTCCGGATGCTCGGCCACAATGGTGAGATCAATACGATTCGCGGCAACCGCAACTGGATGTCCGCGGCCGAAGCCGAATTGAAAGCCGATTTCTGGGGTGAGGATATTGATCTTCTCAAGCCCATCATTCAGCCCGGCGGATCCGATTCCGCGAGCTTGGACAATGCCCTTGAGGTTTTGACCATGAGCGGACGCAGCATTCTGCACTCGGTTACGATGCTTGTGCCGCCGGCGTATCGTTTTGATCCGACCATCTCGCAAGAGTTGAAGGATTTTTACAAATACCATGCCTGTTTTTCTGAGCCATGGGATGGACCGGCCGCATTGTGCTTCACTGATGGAGTCACGATCGGAGCCTGCCTAGACCGCAATGGCCTACGTCCCGCTCGCTACGAGATCACCGACGATGGAGTTTTTGTCATCGGTTCCGAGGTTGGCGGATCGGGCGTGGATCCCGACACGATCATTGAAAAAGGTCGTCTCGCTCCTGGTGAAATGATCGCTATCGATACTTCGCTCGGGCAGCTCCTTCGCGACAAAGATATCAAGGGTCGTCTCGCTGCCGCCAAGCCTTACGGAAAATGGCTTGAGGCTAATCTCAAGCAGTTCCCGCAACTCAAGGAAACCCAGTTTTCGGCACCGAGCGGCGAGCTTGATATCCTTACGCTCACCCAGCGTCAGATTGCTTTCGGTTATTCGTCCGAAGAGGTCGATATGATCATCAAGCCGATGCTCAAGGATGGGGCCGAAGCGGTTGGTTCCATGGGTGACGACACGCCTCTGGCGGTCCTTTCTCTCAAGCCGCGTTTGCTTTACACTTATTTTAAGCAGCTCTTTGCTCAAGTCACGAATCCCCCGATTGATCCGATCCGTGAGAAGTTGGTGATGAGCTTGCACACGGCTCTCGGCTGGCGCCGCAATCTCCTTGCGGAGAGCCCGGAGCATGCCGATCTCATTCACGTTGAGTCTCCGATTCTCTTGGACGAGGAGATTGAGACAATCCGCAACCTACAGGGTGTTCATAAATCCGTCACGATCTCGACGCTTTGGAACGCAGCGGATGGTGAGGAAGGTCTTGAGGTCGCGGTTAAACGCATTTGTGCGGAAGCGGAAGCAGCTGTGGATGCAGGTCTGCGTCTCGTTATCCTCTCGGATCGTGGTGTTGATGACACCAAGGTCGCTGTCCCGATGCTCCTCGCGACGGGGGCGGTCCACCACCACCTCATTCGAGTTGGCAAGCGCATGAAAACGGGCCTTGTTTGCGAGACTGGTGAGGCCCGCGATGTCCACCAGATTGCCTGCCTTGTGGGCTACGGTGCCGGTGCGGTGAATCCGTATCTCGCCTTTGAGACCATTCGTGAAGTCCTCGAGCGCGGGGGATCCGTCGCCGACTTCGCAAAATCTGTGATCAATTACCGCAAGGCACTTGAGGCCGGTCTTCTTAAGATCATGTCCAAGATGGGCATTTCGGTGGTGAATAGCTATCGTGGCGCGCAGGTCTTCGAGGCGATCGGAATTTCCTCGGATCTCATTAAGAATTGCTTCAAAGGCACGGCATCCCAAGTCGAGGGTATCGGGTATAAAGAAATCGCCGTCGAGAGCCTCACCCGCCACGCCTTAGCGTATTCGGGCACTGTTCCCGTCGAGGCTGGCAAACTCACTGATCCAGGTTACTACCGCTACCGTCGTGGTGGCGAAGTTCATGCCATCACGCCGCCGGTTTTGCAAAATTTCCACACCTATGTGGGAATCAAGGGCGCTGACAAAGCCGGTAAAGCCGAGGATTACAAAAAATATGTCGATGCCGTTCTGGCGAACACACCGATGGCCCTTCGCAACCTTCTTGAGATGGTGCCAAACTCACCGGGACCTATACCTCTCGACGAGGTCGAATCCATCGAGGAGATTCGTCGCCGTTTCACTACAGCTGGAATGTCCCTTGGTGCGCTAAGCCCCGAGGCTCACGAGTGCCTTGCTATCGCAATGAACCGCATCGGCGGGAAATCCAATAGTGGTGAGGGCGGAGAAGACCCTGTGCGTTTCAAGCGCCGCGAGAATGGCGATTGGGCGAATAGCGCGATTAAGCAAATTGCTTCTGGACGCTTCGGTGTATCCGCCGCCTATCTCGCTTCTGCCAAGGAAATCGAAATCAAGATGGCCCAAGGAGCGAAGCCCGGTGAAGGTGGGCAGCTTCCGGGTCACAAGGTCAGCGCCTACATCGCGAAACTCCGCCACTCTGTGGAGGGCGTGACCCTCATTTCACCGCCTCCGCACCACGACATTTACTCGATCGAGGATTTGGCTCAGTTGATCTACGATCTCAAGCAGGTGAACCCTCGTGCTCGCATATGCGTGAAGTTGGTGTCCACCGCCGGCGTCGGCACAATCGCTGCCGGTGTGGCCAAGGCTCATGCTGACATCATTCTTGTGAGCGGTTACGATGGTGGTACCGGAGCTTCCCCGCTCAGTTCCATCAAAAATGCCGGCGGACCTTGGGAACTCGGCGTCGCCGAAGCTCACCAAGTGCTCATGCTAAATGGTCTTCGCAACCGCGTGACCCTCCGTACGGATGGCGGCATGCGCTCGGGTGAAGATATCGTTTACGCAGCGCTTCTTGGAGCCGAGGAATTCAACTTTGGCACATCCGCCCTCATTGCCATGGGGTGCGTTTACGTGCGTCAATGTCACCTCAACACCTGCCCAGTGGGTGTGGCTACACTTGATGATCGTCTGCGCGCCAAATTCAAGGGACGCCCAGAAAATGTCGTCACCTTTTTTAATGGTGTCGCTGAAGAAGTTCGCGAGATCATGGCCCGACTCGGGTTCCGCACGATCGATGAGATGGTCGGCAAGGTCGAGTGCCTGCGTCAGCGCGAGGTTCCAGGACATCCGAAGGCCAACACCCTTGATCTTTCGCCGTTGCTGGTGAATGTGGCCAAGGACGATCCATCCGCCATCCGCCACGCCACCCGCCATCGTAATGATGGACCTGAGGATTCCACGCTGGATGAGACCGTTCTTCAGGACGCCAAGGATGCCATCACGGACGGAAGACCAATTTCGCTTTCCTACGACGTTCACAATACCAACCGCTCGGTGGGCACACAGGTCTCCGGTGAGATCGGCTACCAATGGGGTGAGGAAGGTATTGCCGAAGGTACTGTGGAATTGAAAATCAAGGGCAGCGCCGGGCAGAGTTTGGGGGCTTTCCTTTCGCCGGGTGTTCGACTCATCCTTACGGGGGAAGCCAACGACTATGTCGGCAAGAGCATGAGCGGAGGCGAGATCATTATTCGTCCACGGGACGATGCCAAATTCGTCGCCCACGATGCCATGATCCTTGGAAATACCGTTATGTATGGCGCCACCGGCGGAAAGTTGTTTGCCAATGGTCGTGCGGGTGAGCGCTTTTGTGTTCGCAATTCCGGCGCCACGGCCGTGGTTGAAGGGGTGGGTGACCACGCCTGTGAATATATGACCAACGGAACGGTTGTTATTCTGGGTCGCACGGGTAAAAACTTCGGTGCCGGTATGACTGGTGGTGAGGCCTATGTCCTCGATCTCGAAGATCGTTTTGAAACGCTGTATAATTCTCAGCTCATCTCGATTTCCAGACTTGAGAATGAGAAGGACACCGCCGTTCTCGAAGGTCTCATCAAAAAGCATCTCGAGGTGACAGGCAGCCAACGTGCCAAGGAAATCCTCGATAACCGAACCCCTTTCTTTGCGAAATTCTGGAAAGTCAGCCCCAGCGTGCCCACAGCTAAGCCAGTTCCTGAGCCATCTAAGGAACCAGGGGCAACAGGTCCAGTGATCAGCGAAGACGTGATCGCATCTCGATAATTCTGCTTTTCAATCCGGACCGTGCCTCTGTGCGCGGTCCGGAAGTGAAGTTGCGGCAATTAGCAGGGTAGGAATTGTTCGTATTTTAAAAACGTTCCTGATTGCGGGAAACTGGGAGGCATTGTATGGGTAAACGCACAATGGCCAAATCGTCTTCTTCTCCACTTCCTCGTTCTCTAGGCGCCGTACTTTGGGGCATCTCGATTGCTCTTTCTTGGATGTGGGGGCTGGGGCTTTTCTTCTCAGTTCAGTTCACAACCCAGTTTGGCCTCTTCGGCCTTCTCACATTTGCCGTTCCGAACTTCCTCGGGCTTTTGATTTTTGGATTAGTAACGCACCATTTGGCGCGCCGGCAGTCTGGCTCAGAGTCTCTGGCTCAGTTTTTTGCAAATTGGTCGAGGCCCTTTCGGTTGGTTTTTTTCCTCTATCAGATTCTAGCCATCACGCTTACGATCTTCGCGTTTATCCGCTATTTTTGGCAACCGCTGGGCTTTGAGCCTTGGCTTCTCTTCATGCCACTTGTGATGTTGGTCATACTAGCCGCGGCGATTCTCTTTGGTGAGGAGTTTGATATTAAGAGGATCAAATTCAGCCATGCGGTGCTTTTTCTCCTGCTCTTGCCATCGGTCATCTACCTGATGTTTGTTTCTGCTTCAAAGGGGATTGGCCCCATTTCCTTTCCGAAGTTGCCAACGAATGATTGGAACTACTGGGGTTACGCTGTGCCGATCATGATTGGGTTTCTTGTCGGTCCATGGCTTGATCTTCAGCAATGGCAGCGCGCGATCCAAATGCATCGCGAGAAGGTCTCCATCGCGGCGGGTTACATCATTGGTTCGAGTCTTTTCTTTTTACTGATTCTGTTTCACGGCCTCACGGCGCTCTGGGCGCTCAACTGGGGCGCTGCGGAGTTCATTCGCACGGGGATCACCGGCCACAACTATGGTCAGGAAATCCTGCTCCGCATGTTCTCAGCGACGTCATCTTGGACATTTTCGGCCTATGCGGTTTTTGTGAGTGTGTGCGTACTCACGACATTGGATAGCGGTTACATTGCCCTTAAGTGGTTCTTCCAATCCAATGCGAGCACGAGCAATCACCCGATATTCTCTCTCGTTCCCACTCGTTTGCTCACGTCCCCGATTCCTGCCTTTCTCTTGGCTGGCGTGATCGCCCTGCTTGCCGCGGTTTTGCGATTTGAGTTGGAATTCTTCATGATCTTCTACGCCACATTTTTTGTGGGGTATTCGATACTCGCGATATTCCGTTGCTTCATTATCAGTCCCGCAAATGCGATTCCGCAGGTGAAGATGTTTTGTATTGGGAGTCTGGCTGTCGTCATTTTCTCGTTCGGTTACTTTCTCCGGTCGCCAGCGTTTCAGATTATTGGCTCTCTGTTACCTTTGGGTTATGTCATTTGGCTTTTAGTGAAACCCTCATCGGCCGATGAGTTCGTTAGTGACTCGGAGGAATTGGAATCGCCTGTGGCCTCGTCTATTGCGACTCGTCCAGAAAGCGCCGTGAGTGTCGCCAGTCCGGTCACTATGCTCGATCCCGGAGCTGTTCAACACAGTCTGGGGGGGCATTTTGAAGGAAAATGGTTCATTCACACACTCGTTGCGACCTACGCAGATACAAACTCGGTCGGGAATGTTTACTTCGGTATGTATGCCATGTGGGTCGGCAAGGCCCGTGAACTTTTCTTCAATCGCGTGATGCCGAAGTTCAACTTGAAGAATACGTCGTTCTACATTTTGACCCGTTCCTTCGAACACAAATTTGTGCGTGAAACCCGTGAATTTGAAACGGTACGAGTCAAAATACGCGTGGCAAACTACAATCGAAAATTCGCAACGTTGGAGCATGAAATCTACGACTCGAGCGACTTGCTCCTCGGTAAAGGCAAGCAGACGCTGCTTTTCGTGTCTTCCTCGGATTACAAGATGCTCGATATTCCGCCGGATGTTTATACTGCGTTCATCGCCCACGCTTAATGCTTTGACCGTTCGCGGAACTTCGCAGTTGATGGCCGCCGTGGCGGCAACGCTGGTTCTGTGTCTTTCGGGTTGCGAGAAGCCTCCTCCGCCCCCGCCTCCGCCGACTCCGGTGCCTACACCGACACCAGTTCCGACGCCGAAGCCCATTCCTGAACTTGTTCGCAAGCCCTTGCCGACAGCGACCCTTTTCAGCGGGATCTCGCTTGCTGCCGGTATTGTAGCTGAACAGAGCGAAGAGTTAGCCTCGCAAAATCGCAAGGATCCCGATGCTTATCAGGTCGAAATCACGCTACGGGCGAAGTTGCCGCGTCCGTTGATTTCGGATGAGGACATTCTCCTCTCCGATCCCTCGCTGGATGGCACGTTTGTGAACCTTCCTGATTTGCTTGCAGGCGCATCGGTGTCACCTTTTTTTAAGCGCTTCTATGAATTAAAGACCGCCGACCTGAAGCGCAATCTGTCGAAACTGGACGCCGTTTTATCGCGTCACAATTTCTATGATTGCGAGACGATTCTGGAGTTGAAAAGCCCGTCCACAGACCGCCACGCCTTGATGATATTGGCTGATATGGATGTGAATACCGATGGCAGTGATGGAGATCGGAACTTCAAGGTTGATGGCTCGTCGCCGTTTTTCCTCCCCCAAACGAGTTACCGATGGCCGAAGCAGACGGAACGCGTGAATCAGTTTCTTGCCGTTGAGGAGCAAAAACTCAAGGCCTTCACGGCAGAGTCCAAGCAAGCGAATCTGAAAGCCGCTCGTCTCGAAGAGATCAAAAGTGGCATCGACCTCGCCAAGCGCCGTATTCATGACCTGAAAAAGTGGAGTTTTCTTATCTCTGAGACCGATCCCTTCATCGTCTTGCCTGGGTTCATTATGCGTGATTTCAGCGGTCCATTTGTTCCCAAGATTGGGGATTACGCTCTCGTTATTCACGCCGGCCAAGCCTATCCGGCGATAGTTGGTGATGCCGGTCCTTCTCACAAAATTGGTGAGGCCTCGATGCTCCTCTGTCGCAAGATGAGCGTCAATTCCTCCAATATGGTTCGTGCTGTAAGCGACCTGAAGGTGACCTACCTCGTTTTTCCCAATTCGGCTGATCCAACCCCTGCGCCTCCCGACTTACAAAAATGGAAGACGCGTTGCGAAGAGCTTGTCGCCGAGATGGGGGGGCTCAATGTCGAGATCCATAGCTGGCCAAATCTTGTTCCGCCTTGGCCAACTCCAACACCAAGCGCGACACCAAGCGCAACACCAAGCGCAACACCAAGCGCGACACCAAGCCCGACACCGAGCCCGACACCGAGCCCGACACCGAGCGCGACACCGAGCGCGACACCGAGCGCGACACCGAGCGCGACACCGAGCGCGACACCAAGCGCAACACCGAGCCCGACACCGAGCCCGACACCGAGCCCGACACCGAGCCCGACACCTGAGGACGCCTCGATTTCTAGTCCGCCCATCGATGCGCCGACTGACTCTCCAATTTCAGCGGAGACGTCTGGCGGAATTCCCTCATGGGCACGGCGATCTTTCCATGGTTGAATAGAACGCACATGGCTCTTCTAGGAAAAATCAACATTCTCACCGTTTTAAAAGATGCCCCTCCGGGTCTCTATCTTGACGGGGGCGATCTTGGGGAAATTCTTTTGCCTGGAGACTCGATTCCTCCGGGTGCTGGACCTGATGATGAGTTGCAGGTTTTTCTCTATCGCGATTCGGAGGATCGTCTTGTGGCCACGACCCACGACCCGCTCGCCTGCGTGGGCGATTTCGCGGCGCTGAGAGTGAAACAAATTCACCCGACGATCGGCGCATTCCTTGATTGGGGGCTGAATAAAGATCTCCTCCTGCCCATGCGTGAGCAGGAGCGTCGTATTCACAAGGGCGACATTGTTGTGGTCTTTGTCTTTATTGATGAAGTCTCGCAGCGCATTATTGCCACAACGCGTTGGAGGGATCATCTCAGCGCGACTCCTCCTAACTACAGCGAGGGAGCGCCAGTTTCGCTGCTCATCGCCGGTGAGTCACCGCTCGGATATAATGCGATCGTGGACAACGCTCATGTCGGACTCCTCTTTCGGAGCGAGTTGGGATCTTCCCTCAAAGTCGGCGATAAATGCAAAGGATATGTCCGCAATGTTCGTCCTGACGGGAAGCTCGATTTGGGGCTCGACCCAGAGGGTTACCAACGCATCGCGCCACTCGCCGACCGTATCCTGACAGCGCTACGATCCAAAGAGGGCAAGCTCCCCGTGCATGAAGGCAGTTCGCCGGAGGATATCCGAGCCGCCTTTCAAACAAGCAAAAAGGCCTTCAAACAAGCGATCGGCAATCTGTATCGGCAGAGACTCATCGAGATCAATGGCGCGGACATCGTTCTGCGAAAGCCCGAGCCACGTTCTGCGTAGCCTCTGATTCTAATAGCTCTGAGTGTGGAAGGGGAAGTCGGTGTAGCCCTCTGCCCCAGGGGAAGACCAGACCTGCATTTCCGCTGGAGGATTCAACTCCCAACTGTTTGCGAAGCGCTCAACGAGGTCGGGATTGCTCAAAAATGGTCTTCCGAAAGCAATGAGATCAGCATTTCCTGAGGCAATTGCGGATTCTGCAGCTTCGGCACTGTAGCCACAGTTTCCCATCAAGGTGCCAGAAAAGACCGCACGGAACTCGGGGAGTTGCATGGGGGCACCCAATTCATGAAAACCAAATGCCAAGCCATCCACCACATGGAGGTAGGCGAGGCCGAAGGCATTGAGTCTCTTGGCAACATCGGTAAATGTTTCACGGAAGTCTGGCGAACCCATGTCATTGAAAACGCCGTTTGGCGAGAGGCGGACGCCCACGCGGTCGGCTGGCCAAACGTTGAGAATAGCCTCGACGATTTCCTTCAGAAAGCGGAACCGGTTTTCCAGACTGCCGCCATAGACGTCTGTGCGATGGTTGGTTTTCGATTGGAGGAACTGGTCGATCAGGTATCCGTTAGCGGCATGAATTTCGATCCCGTCGAAACCCGCCGCCTTCGCCCGT
>CAMBAQ010000050.1 GCA_945863785.1 Chthoniobacter flavus | reverse complement strand
AACGCGGCTTAAGGCCTCATGCCCACCCCACCGCCGAAGTCACCATTCCGGTGTCCGGCCTGCGGTTTTGTGCAGCTTGAGCCTCCCCACCTCGTTTCAACAAACTGCCGTTCCTGCGGCGCCCACTACAAAGCCTCCGATTCCACGGAGGGCCTAGATGCGTCGAGCGGAAGTCAGTCCCTAGCGGGAAGGAAGCACGAAACCGGCAAGCCTGTTCACTGCCTGAAATGCGGTCGCACCCACCAGGTATCGCCCAAAGCGCAGAGCACGATCTGCCCCGGTTGCTATGCTCCGATCGAGTTGATCGATGTGAATATCACGGCCCATGCCTCGCGTTCGATTGACACGCGCGGGCACTTGAGAATCACAGCCAAAGGCTCCGTCAGCAACCCTTGGATCATATGTGGATCCGCGCGCATTGAGGGCCCGTTCCATGGGCATCTGCGCTGTGAGGGGGAAGCCCGGCTTTCGATGCAAAAAACCTGCACCGGACGCATTACAGCAGGATCTCTTATCATCGATCGGAAGGCGGTCATTGATTGTTCCCAGCTTGTGGATGCGGACAGCATTTCTATCGAGGGTGTTTTCCGCGGCAGCATTCAGTGCCGAGGCATCGTGAAGGTTCTCAAAGGTGGTCGACTGGAGGGTCCAGTGGAAGCGCCTGCCATAGTCGTGGAAAAAGGCGGCATATTTGTTGGTGACTGCCGCATTGCCCCTCCGGCCTCACGTGTTGCGCTCTCCGATGAGCCTGCAGCCGAGAATGCGGCGTCTTTGGAAGAAGACCTTGTCGATTAAAAGTCGGATCAGCCTTCGCTGAATTACGCTTAAGCGACGGGTTCGGCTACGAGATCGTAAGTCTGTGCGCCTAGGACTTTCACGTTCACGAATTCCCCCACTGTGGCTGGTTGCGTGAGGATGACCCGGCAATCCACGTCGGGTGCGTCATGTTCGGTGCGAGCGATATTCGGTTGCTCCACAAGTACGCGGAGGGTTTGTCCGGTTCGGGAGTCAGCCATTTCGCGGGCGATTTTTTGTTGCAGCTTCATGGCCTCGCGGTAACGGCGATTTTTGGTGCGTGTGGGCACTTGGTTTTCCATCTTCGCTGCGCGGGAGCCTTCCTCTTGGGAGTAGTTGAATACGCCGAGGCGCTCGAAGCGGACGCGTTCAATGAACTCCAAGAGTGACTGAAAGTGCTCTTCGGTCTCGCCGGGAAAACCAACGATGAAAGTTGTGCGAAGCCCGATGCCTGGAATGCCGGCGCGGATGCGGCCGATGAGGTTTTCGATGTGCTCGCGGGAAGTCTCGCGGCGCATGAGCGTGAGCATTTCCGCATGGATGTGCTGGAGGGGCATATCCACGTAGCGGGCTGTGTGGGGATTGCGGGCGATCGCGGAGATCAGGTCGTCGCTCCAATGAGCGGGGTGGGTGTAAAGAAGTCGCACCCAGAATTCGCCGCCAATCTCCCCGATCTCATCGAGAAGATGAACGAGCGAGGTGCCACGGGCGGGATCGACCGGTTGTCGGGGCCCGGCCTTTTGTTCCCAAAGATCCATGCCGTAGTAGGTAGTATCTTGGCTGATAAGGTTGATCTCCTTCACACCCTCGGCAACGAGCCCGCGAATCTCGCGTACAACCGAATCCAACGAGCGGCTGCGATGGCGACCGCGCATCTGAGGGATCACGCAAAAACTGCACGGGTGGTTGCAGCCTTCCGCGATTTTCACATAGACCGAGTGGTTCGGTGTGAGGCGAAATCGAGGCGTGGCAAAATCTGGGATATAGCGGGACTTTGGCGTCACCAGATTGAGCGCGCTGGTTTTGTCCTCACTCAGGACTCGGCGGAAAATGGTGCCGGCCTCGGCAACTTGGTCGAGCCCGATGAAGGCATCGACCTCGGGGAGTTCGCTGGCGAGGTCAGTGGAGAAGCGTTGCGAGAGGCAACCGCTCACCACGATCTTCGCATCTGGACGAGTGCCTTCATTGCGCTGGCGATTGGCTTCGAGAATCGCATCGATCGACTCCTGCTTGGCGGAATCAATAAACCCACACGTGTTGACGATAAGGATGTCCGCCTCGGCAGGATCGGCCGTAACTTCAAATCCCTCGGCCTTCGCTGACCCGAGCATGATCTCAGCATCAACCAGGTTCTTGGCGCACCCCAAGCTGATCATTCCTACTTTTTTTGGGGTATCTTTTGTGGCGGGTGAATTCATTACGGACGTTTCGGAGTGATAGAGGGACGCGGTGCGGGCTTGAAGGGAGGAATAGTGAAGGGCGTGGCCGAAGCTGTGGGCGAAGGGGTCGGGTCGGGAGGCAATGTGGACTCGGTGACAACGACCACTTGCTCGCGCGGGGTCAGGCGAAACGGAGTCGCTGCCGGCGCCGGCGTTGGAGTAGGCGTTGGTGTGCCTGCCACAATAGGGCGCGGGGTTGTTGCTGGCGTAGGTTTGGCTGATGCGGTTGGGCGAGTGGGCGGCTTTACCCGCTCAAATTTTTTCCACGTCCTCCACGAATAGATGCCAATGACAATGAGCAGCAGCACTGCAACAGCGGCGCCTCCAGCAAACATCAGGCGGCGAGCGGACTTGAATTGCTCGCCTTTTAGGAAGCCGTTGTTCGCAATCAGAACTTCGAGGTATTTATTCTCATCGTGGCCGAGCCCTTTTGAGCCAGGGAGATAATCGCGAATATCCTCGTGTGGGACACGAAGGTAGGTCGCGTAATCGAGAAGAAAAAGACGGGCATAGGTCGGGTGGGCGAATCCGGAAAAATCATCGGTTTCGAGCGCTCGGAGGCGATCTAGCGAGAGACGGTTGTCCTTCGCGGCTTTCTCAATAGGGATACCGAGCTTGGTGCGCTTCGCGGAAAGCCTTGCGCCTATAAAAAATTCCCCTTCATGATGGATGTCTTGTTTTTTCAAAATGCTCCCTCCTCGTTGAGATCGACCAGAATTTCTCGGTCTTTCGCTCCGTCTTTAGGGCCGACCACTCCGCGGCTTTCCAATATATCCATCACTCGGGCGGCCCGTGTATAGCCTAATTTCAAACGGCGCTGGAGCATGGACGTCGAAGCGCGGTTTTCTTGAGCGATAATTTCGAGGCATCTCGTGACCAATTCCTCGTCTTGATCGCTCACATCGTCATCGGGAATCGCTGTGCTGGTGAGTTTCTCATGGATTCCAGAATCGAATCTCGGTTGCGCCTGATTAGAAACAAATTCCACAATGCGATGGATTTCCTCCTCGGTAACAAGAACGCCTTGGGCTCGGGTGTATTTCGACGTGCCGGGCGGGAGGTAGAGCATATCACCTTGGCCAAGCAGCTTCTCGGCGCCGTTTTCATCAAGGATGACTCGGCTGTCGATTTTGGAGGCGACTTGGAATGCGATACGGCTCGGAATATTCGCTTTGATGATACCTGTGACCACGTCTGCACGAGGGGTCTGTGTGGCCACGATCATGTGAATGCCGGCAGCGCGGGCCATCTGGGTGATGCGGGCGATGGCGCTTTCGACATCCGCTGGAGCGGTCTGCATGAGGTCTGCCAACTCGTCGATGATGACCACGATAAACGACATTCTGTCAGGTATAATAAGGTCGTCCGCGTCGCGCGGAACACGGATAGGTGGGGCCACAGGTTCCTCGTCCTCGTCGGAATCTTCTGGGAATGTCTCTTCGGAGATAATGGGGTCTTCTTCCATGGGGAACGGCACATCGGAGGCTTCATCGACAGGGGTCAGAGAGGGTTCCTCATCTTGTTCTGATGGGACAACGCCCACATTCTCATCGGAAGTGGAGATCAAAGCGTTGGCAGCAGACTGTTCGGCATCGAGTTCTTTTTGAGATTTCGGGAGCGGGCGTTCGTTGAATGCGCCGATGTTTTTCACTTTGCACTTCGCAAAAATACGGTACCGACGCTCCATTTCGTCGACCACCCAACGCAAAGCTAGCAGCACTTTCTTTGGGTCCGTGACGACAGGGGTGATGAGGTGGGGGAGGGAGTTGTAGATCTGCATCTCCACCACTTTCGGATCGATCATGATGAACTGCAGTTGATCAGGAGAATATCGGAATAGAAGACTGGCGATGATCGAGTTGATGCAAACACTCTTTCCGCTGCCCGTCGTTCCAGCGACAAGAAGATGGGGCATTTTGGAGAGATCTCCGATGATCGTGTTGCCGTAAACATCCATTCCAAGGGCCAAGGGGAGCTTGGCTGAGGACTCGCGCCAGACGTCTTTTTCGAACAACTCGCGCAGGGTGACTTTGACCTTCTTGGAGTTCGCAATTTCGATGCCCACGGTGTCCTTGCCTGGAATCGGGGCGAGGATGTTGATCCTCTCGGCGCGGGTGGCCCTAGCGATGTCGCGCTCGAGGGCGACGATTTTATCTACTCGCACGCCGACGTCTGGATAGACCTCGTAGCGGGTGATTGTCGGGCCTTTGGTGATCGTTCCCGGTGTCGCCTTGATTCCGAACTGTGCGAGAGTTTCAATAATCAGGGTTTGGATATTTTTTAACTCCTCGCGATCGAGTGGCTCGCGGTCAGTCTCATCCTGCTCATCCAATAGATCAGGACTCGGCATGATGTAGTTCTCGAGATGAACGCTAGCGAAACCGGGAGTGAAGGCATCCTTCACCTCGCGCCCGGCACGCAACTCGGAGAGCTTCGGCTTTTTGGGCGATGGGGCGGTTGAGTCGATGATCTCTGGCTCCGCGAGGCTGACAGGCAGCTCGGGTTGTTCCTCTTCGGGGATTTCGATGCCTTTTTGTTTAAGCTGTTTTTCCAGTTTTCCGGCCTTTTTCTCCAACGCGCGGCGTTCGGTTGCGACGCGTTGCTCTTCGTTCATGCGCTGCAGATTGGCCTTGTGGCGAGCTTCACGCCACTTCAGGAATGCTTTCCAGGCGAGGCGAGAGTCTTTGATCGGGTGGGAGGTGATGGTGAACATCAGGCTCATCACATAAACGCCCAAAATCAGGAAAACCGAGGCTGGGCCGAGTGCTTTGTAAATCGCATTTTCGCCGATCCAGAGGCCAAAAAATCCGCCTGGCCCTTCGATCCGCAGGCTTTTTTCCCAACTTTGGAGGAAAATGGGCTGAATTTGAAGAAGGCAAGCTCCCAAAAGCACCATCAGTGCACCCCATCCCATCTTGTCGCGCAGTTTGTAGTCGACGAGGAACCACTTTGCCAATCCGTAGCCCAATATGACAACGGCAAGGAGGTACGAAGCTCCGCCGATGAAGAATAAAGAATAACCGGCAATCAGTGCCCCCAGTGGACCCCCGAGATTCTGGCTCACTTGAGCGCTGGAGGAGGCGACCGAGCTGATCAGTGGCGCCCATCCAGGGACGGACCTAGGGTCGTAACTCACTAAGGCGACAAAAAGATAAGCGCCAGCGAAAACCAGCAAAATCCCGGCTAAATATGCGGGTGCTTCGGTGCCTCTGGAACGCTTTGACATAGAAACAACGGATGGTCTCAGCTTTTGAGGACACGAGCAAGAAAACACAGGGCCGATTTTCCTTCGGGCTGAGAAGTGCGCCTCGTCCGAAGGAAATCAAGCTATTGGGAGGAAGCAGATCAGAGTCCGCTGGGATAAGTCTCATAGACTTCCCCAGCTTCCCAGAAGGCGTTCTGCTCGAGGGGTTCGACAGCGCGCGTTTCATCAAAGTGAAAAATTCCGTCGAATTGGTCAGGTAGACAGGCAGTGAAGTAGTGGCTAGCCCGTTCGGATTCGGGACGATAGATCACCCCGATCGCCCGTTCCAAAAGCGGATGGCGCAATGATTCGGCCACATCTGGATTTTTGGAAAAATCGAGCCAGAATTGAGGGATTCCGGTGCTGTGGAACAGATTTTCATAACTGTAAGCGAGAGCCGGGCGAACGCTTTTGCGCTCACAGGGGGCATCCCATTCGGAGGCCGCCGTGACTGTGCCAGAGTGGGTCGTGAAACCAACCAGGAAGGCTTCGTTGCCGAATTTCTCGCGAGCAAGTTGGCCGATATTGAATTCTCCCCGCCGCCCCATCTGTGTGGCCGTGGCATGTCCAACGTGGGAGTTGTGAGCCCAGACGACCACTTTCGAGCGGCCGTGGATCTTGTCGAGATGCTCCATAAGAGAAAGCAAGGTATCCATCATGTGGCGGTCACGGAGATTCCAGGATTCCACATCACCGCGCAGCATCGTGCGGTAGTAATTTTCGGAATCGGCAACGACGATCGCATTTTGCTCGGCACAAAAGTAGGCATCTTCGGCAGTTTGGCCGTCGAGTCCGAGGTAGCCGCCGCGGCTCCGACGTAACTCCGCCACTGCGCTCACGACTTCTTCCTCGCAGCTTTTGGAAATCCCCGTGCCGGTGAATAGTCCGTAGCGTTGTGTATTTCCGCCAAAATGCTCGAAACAGGCGTACCGCCTCGAAAAATGCTGCGCGGCGGCCGGATCGACTTTTTTAAGATACTCCAAGACGGCTGTGATCGAGTCGTTCAGGCTATAGAGATCCAAACCATAGATCCCCACTTTGCCTTCCGGCGTGATGGAGCCATCGTTGTGGGATCGCAGCCAACCGACGAAGTCGAGCATGTCGCTGTTCCGCCACATCCACTGAGGAAACCGCTTAAATCCCGTCAACGCATCAGCGGCCCCAGCATCGCCGTTCACGCCTTTGACAAATTGTCCGACGCGCCAGGCATCAGGCCAATCGGCCTCCAGAGCGACGGCATGAAACCCATGCTCCGTGATAAGACGTCGTGTGATCTCGGCCCGGGCCTGATAAAACTCGTGCGTTCCATGTGTGGCTTCGCCGAGTAGTACGATCCGGGCGTTGGCGCAACGCTCTAGCAGGGGGTCGAAGTCCTCAGGGCCTCCGTTGAGGGGGTGAACGGCTTGGCGGATGTGTTCGGGTGTCTGGCTCATATGGCTCCCACGGGTTGAGTTTTTTCGCCCATCCTCAAGAGTTCATGGACGGAGTCGTCATCGATCTGAGTGAAGTCGTCGTACCACTGCCCGACTCCGTAGAAATCCTCCGGTGTGATGACGGCGATAAAATCATCAACCAAGGCTTCCATCTCCCATCGCACTGTCGTGGGTGCGGTGGGTGTGGCTACGACGATGTGACCGACTTTTTGCTCCCGAAGGGCTGCGATAGCAACGCGCATGGTGGAGCCAGTGGCGATACCATCATCGACGAGGATGACGGTTCGTCCCTCGACATCGGTGGGCGGGCGATTTCCGCGATAAGCGGCCTCACGTCGCATTAGCTCGAGCGACTCTCGCTTTTCGACCATCTCGATGGCATCCGGAGCAATCTGAAGGCTCTCAATGACGCTGCGATTGAGAATTCGGATTCCGCCACTGGCGATAGCGCCCATGGCAAGTTCATCGTGTCCGGGAACTCCCAGCTTACGAACGAGCATGATATCCAGCGGAACATTCAAGGCGCGGGCTACTTCGAAACCAACGGGAACCCCGCCTCTTGGAAGCGCCATGACAAGCACGTCGGGATGGTTTGCGTACCGCATGAGCTTCGCCGCAAGGATGCGTCCGGCATCCGCGCGATTGAGAAATCGTCCGTTCATTTGGCCTCCCTGCTGTTAATCAGTTCCTGTTCGCAAGGGGACTGGCAAAGGTGATACTGAAACCAACCTGCAGCGAGATTGGCGACTTTTTCTAGGGTTCCAGGCTCTTCAAAAAGGTGAGTGGCCCCAGGAACGATCGCGATTTTACGAATACAATGCAGGCGCTGGTAGGCTTCTTTATTCAGTTGCAACACGGCCTCGTCATTCTCGCCGACGATGAGGAGAGTGGGAGCCAGAACGTGTGGCAACTGATCATAGGCCAAATCTGGACGTCCTCCACGGGAGACCACCGCGGAGACTCCATTGCCGACTTCGGCGGCTGCAGAAAGGGCTGCAGCTGCACCTGTGCTCGCGCCAAAATATCCCAGTCGATGTGTTTTGCCAGTGGGGTGGCGGCAAAGCCAGCGTGTCGCGCCAATCAGCCTGTTCGTCAAAAGCTCGATATCGAATCGAAACTCCCCGCTTGTGGTATCCTGTTGCTCCTCGCTTTGGGTAAGAAGATCGAGCAGGCAGGTTCCCATGCCTGCCTCGCGGATGACGCTGGCGACAAATTGATTTCTGCGGCTGTGGCGACTGCCGCCGCTGCCGTGGGCGAAAAGAACAATTCCGTGGGCTTGATGCGGAATGATCCACTCCGCCTCCAATTCAACGGAATCGACCGGTATTTGAACTATTGCGGAGAAGGCATCGTCGCCTTCGAGTGTATGACCGCGTCTTTTTTGAAGTGTTGTAACCATGATGTGCCAATTCGGCTCTGGTCGGTAAAGCCCCTAGGGGAAATACCGACCAGGCCTTGGTGGAAGTTTTAGTGGATTTCGATACTCATGGTTTCGGGGCGTTTCTTCTCCGCCTTCGGAATGTGAACTCTCAGCATTCCGTTCTCGAATTCCGCTTTCATTTTGTCGGCAAGAGCGGCTTCCGGAAGGCTGAATCGCCGCTCGAACGAACCGTACGGACGCTCGCTGCGGTGTAATCGTTGCTGGCCGTACTTTTCCTGTTTCCTTTCCCCAGCGATACAGAGTGAGCCATCTTCGAGAGTCACTTTGACGTTCTCTTTCTTGACCTCAGGAAGATCGGCTTTAATGGTAAATTCCTTGTCGTCCTCGGCAATGTCGACCAGTGGCGTCCATTCGTTTGTGGATGCAGGTTGAGTTGAGGGTCGAAAGGATCCGATCGGACTTCCGAAAAGGAAGTGAATGCGGTTTTGAAGGAGTTCGAGATCCCGTTTGGGATTCCAATTTGTAGTCATATTCATGTGTTTGTTTGTGTGTTTTGTTTCGATGAGTTGGGTTTGACAGTCAGGGTTCGAGGGATTTGCACGGAACAGCGGAGGTCCTCGATTCTCTATGGGTTGAAATCCGGAAAGTTTGCGCTACGAGGCGAAACCGAAGCGGTGTTTCACTTCAACGTAATCCATGTGGAGCGAAACGCTGAGCAGGCGCGCAGCGAGTCGTTCCGCAGCGACACGGAGCATGCGGTCGAAAGGATGGGCCTCCATTGGCACGCCATCGTGCTTGATTTCAATAATCCGGGATCCACTTGCCAGAAGATGCATGAGGAAGCCCTCGGCTTCGACGGGGTCATCTGTGTGGTGGGTGTCCACGCGTTTATTGTGGTCCGGGAATACGGTGTAGTTGATGGCGAATTTTGAGAGCATGTTATGGTTCATGATGTGGGCTGCAAAGGAACGGCCTCTCTCTTGTTTTGCCAACTGGGTCAACACCCCATGGCCCCCTCTCCCTCCCGCTCGGAGCTTGGATAAGCGACATCGCTTTATTTTTATGAAAACGAAAACCAAGACAGAAACAACAACAACGAAACCCCGCCTTCCTGTTTCCCGTGAAGACCGAGCTAGGACGAATGCTGGAAAAACGGTGAACAGTAAAGTCCGCAGCGAAGGACGTACACTTGCAGCCATGGAACGCAGCGCTGTAGCCCAACGGATATTCAAGGCCGCTGGGGCGAAAATGCACAACTTAGAGTAAGTTCACGAGGTGTGGCGCCGTGTGGTTAGGGAATCCCACTACACGGTGCTGGGGCATACTGGACACTCTCCATGCGGAGCGGTCCGATTGTTGTCGGAATTTATGCTGGTATTAATCCGCCATGACAAAAATAAAAATGTCCACCCGACCCAAGCCAACCCTATCACCCAGCAAGCGAAACATTCAGCCAGTGGCCAAGGCTCCAGCGCTAATAACACCCAAGAAAAATGGCCATGCTTCTCCTGCGAATACTATCTCGGTGATGATTGCGGATGATCACACCTTCCTCCGGGAGGCGCTGCATTCGCTGATCGCCACAGATAAAAGTTTCTCCATTGTGGCTGAGGCTGACAATGGAAGGAAGGCCGTGGATCTCGCACTGGAGAAACGACCGAATGTTTTACTGATGGATATTGGAATGCCCCGGCTGAACGGCTTGGAGGCAGCTCGACAGATCCGGCATCTCGCTCCTGAGGTGAAGGTGATCCTGCTCACCGCATTCAGCACCGATCAATATATCCAGCGAATGGTGGACGAGGACATTCAAGGATACCTGCTCAAGGATTCTCCCTCCAATCTTCTCATGCACGCGATCCAGGAGGTCTCCAAAGGAAACCGCTTTTTCAGCCCAGCCATTTCGCGCCGGATGAAGAGCATCTACGATGATTTGAGGGGGGGCGGTGACGAGAAAAAGGCTGTCAAACTTACCTGCCGCGAGGTCGAAGTTCTTCAGCTCATTGCCGAAGGCGGAGCCAATAAGCAAATCGCCGGCGAACTCAACATCAGCATCAAAACGGTCGAGAAACACCGGCAGAATCTGATGGACAAACTTCGCATCCACGACACGGCAAGTCTCACCCGATATGCCATCTCATCTGGGGTGATAGACAACATGGTTCAGACGCTCCTTCCCCTCTAGAATTGATTCTGCAGGCATTGGGGGCGATGACCCCATGGCGGCGATAAGGACCCTCGCCGAGCTTCATAGCAACAACGAAAACTATGAAGAAAATACAAACAAACAAACAAACGCGATTCGGGTCCATATCGCTACTCATCCAGTGCGGATGCGTGATTGGGTTGGTGACGGCGAGTATGCTGGTCTTTTTTCCAGCTACCGGCCAAAGCCAAACGGTGCCAGTCGTGCCATCCGTATTGGTCGTTTATGACAACGACGGTCAGTATGGCTGGCTCGGTTCCGTTTACGCGGTCAAGCTACAGAATCTACTTGGTCACTTTGAAGCCAAAGTCACTCTGAAGCCGCTGGCAACCTACGTTACAGGAGACATCGCAAAATATGATGCGACGTTTTACTTGGGATCGGTCTGGAATGAGACGCCGCTCCCGGCGATCTTTCAGGCGGATATCGATTCGACCACCAAGACGTTCGTCTGGATGGGGGTGAATCTGTGGCGGTATGCATGGGATTTATCCACCTACGCACCTAAGCAAGCATTCACGGACAAATATGGTTTCCGGTTGCTCAGTTATTCCGGCGAAACCCATCCCAAGGTCATTTACAAAGATACGGAATTGTTGAAAGAGCCCTTTGATCTGGGCTTGTCGCGTGTCGAAGTGGTCGATGAAGTCAAAGCCAAGGTTCTTGCGACTTGCCTTGATAATACAGGAAAGGCTTGGCCCTATATCGTCCAAAGTTCCAACTTCTGGTTCGTGGGCGATATGCCGATGGTTTCAACCACATTCGAAAATCGTTCACTGGCATTTCAAGATCTGCTCCACGACATGCTTGGAATTCAGCATGCGGAGCAACACCGCGCCTACTTTCGCATTGAGGATGTCGGCCCGGAAGCGGATGTGCCCACCTTGGCCAATCTCAGACAGGCACTCAA
>CAMBAQ010000049.1 GCA_945863785.1 Chthoniobacter flavus | reverse complement strand
CAACGCCGCCTCGCTCTGTTCTCCGCCTACATGGGCCAGATCGGCCACGCCCGACCCGGCGTTCCCGGCGGCCCCGGACAAAAACCCGCCCCCAGTCTCTCCGAAGCCACCGCTCAAGCCGCCCAGATCTCAGAAAAAATTTCCCCACTCTTGAAGTAGGGCGAACTGTCCTGATATTTTTTACGAATATTCGCTTGAGTAGAGTTGGGAGAGGCGCGGAGGCCAATGACCGTCAAGGGTGGCCTCCAATTTTATCTCGCCAGAAGCGAAAAGCGGGCTGAATTTGATCGTATCGTTTTGGTCAGGTCTGGCGGGGCAGTTTTTTCACACCTCTACTGCGCATCTACCTCTCCGCTCAAAACGACCATTTTCAAAATCCGTTTTCGCGTTAAATCTTTCATTCTGCCAGGGCCCACTCGACTTCTGCTATGCTCCGGAGGCGAGGAATTCCAGAATCACCTTCTCGGCATCTGCGGCCGCCTCGGGAACCAAACTGTGTTGCATATGGAAACCGTGAGGCATTCCCTTACCAACGTAGAGTCGGACTGGGGCGCCCATGGCTTGAGCGTGCTTCGCGAACTCGATCCCATCGTCGCAAAGGGTATCTTCTTCCCCAACGATCACCAGAGTCGGCGGCAACGTGGCTAGGTCTCCGTGAGAGGGACTGGCATACGGGTTGGACCAAAGCTCTTGCTCGGGTGCATAAAGGGCCCGCTGAAAAGCCAGAAGCTCAAGGCCGTTGTAAGGGTGGTCTTTTCCCATGCGTTGCATCGAGCCGTATTTCTCCAATTGAAGGTCCAAAACACCGCAGCTCAGCATTAACTTATCCGGAAGTTGATCGCCCCGGTCACGGCATAGAAACCAGAGTCCCGCTGACAAATTGGCTCCAGCGGAATCTCCGCCGACTGTGATTAGGCCTGGAAAAGTGGCTTTTATGGAGTGAAACACGCCCACAGCATCGTGCAGGCCTCGAGGGTAGCGCTCCTCAGGGGCCAATCTGTAATGGACGGCTATGACGGTTTGACCAGATAGGGCAGCTATGCGCTTAGCCCAGCCTAAATGCTTTCCTGAAGCGGAAGAAATCCATCCGCCCCCATGCAAATAAAGAAAAGCATCGCCGGTGGCTTTGGGTGGGGTGAAAATGGTGACTGGGACGGTGACCTCAGGTTCGAGGGAAGGCAGGAACTGGTCAGTAACTTCAACATCTGGAAACGCATTCAGGCTCGGATGATCTTTTTTTCCCCAAAGTTCGCGAATCTCAGCTACCCAGCGATCACGCATCGGTACAGCGGGGACCAGTGCGCGGTACAGTGCCGCAGCTGGTCCGCTCAGCATCGACTCGGTGAGTGCGTTTTTCATGGGTTTGCTTTCCCCAAAGATTTCAGATCATCAATGGCAGCTTGTAACTGATCCAGTCGCTGTTGGCGCGGACCCCACAATTCAATCAATCGCAGACCATTGTTTTCGGGCAGCACATGGAAGCGACCCTCACGGTAAATCTCTTTGAAGATGGCATCGACCTCATCGCGGTAGGCGTGATCGACCGGCCGGATTCCGTCGGCTTCCATTTCCACAGGCCATGCGTCGGATTTGGGCACAAAGGCTAGGATGTCCAGACGGTCGAGCGATTCTTTGACGGCAGGAACCATCGACTCCACAAAAGCTGGGTCAATATCCGTGGTGCCTTGATTGGCGGTGTATTGCGAGTAGGCGATGTAATCCACCGGGGACCGGTCGAAGATCACGTCATCGGCGGACTGCGCATAGCGATTGACGCGGCCGATATTGTAATACATCTGAATGCCATTATGAAGTTTCGTGGAGGCATCTCGAAAAAGGATTTCATACGGTCCGTAAAGCCCCAAGGCACGATAAGGCTCCTCTTCCCTTTTGAAGTGGGGACAGCGGGCGACCCAGTCATTGACGACAGTGGATTTTCCCAAAGAGTGGGCTCCGGATATGGCAATGCGCATGGAGCCGTTATTTATAAAATATTAAGCCTGCTGAAAATCAAATAACAGGAAGTCGATCCGTCCGGCAAGAGGCGGCGATTTTCCATGGGGCCTGGAAAACGGGATTTGCTTGATTCTTCATCCGGGTCTTTCTAACGCTCAAGCGTATGTTCACGGCTTTTTTAAGATCATCCCGCTTGGTCCCAGTTGGGAGCTTGGTTTGTGTGGTTGCTTTTTTGTTGGCTGCAATGGGCGAGGCTTATTCTCAGGATGCATCCAAAAAACGTACCGGCCAGACGAGTTCAGGCTTGATGGATCAGACAAACTCCTTCCGGGACATGGCATTCGGATCCTCGATCGAAGAAGTCCAAAAAACCATCAAGCTAGAGCCGATTGTCGAGGATCAAGCGAAAGGAGATCCGCTTAAAACCTACATCCGCAGCGATGAGAAAAAGTCGCTTGGTGATGTCGCCATTCAGGAAGTGGTTTACTATTTTCTCGAAGAAAAATTCTATGCGGTGCTCATCTCGACTTTGGATTATCGCCAGACAGAAAATCTCCGCAAAGCACTCAATATCGTCTATGGAGCTTCTCCTCACATAGACAAGGAGTCGCGTAATCTTGTTTGGAGCGGGAAGAATACCACCGCCTTCATGCGCTCCGACAGGGTGACCGGAGAGGCGCGAACAATGATTTCCTGCAACGAACTTCAGAAAAATTACGATCGTCTTTCGCGTGAGTCAGCCACGAAAGCCGCCGGCGAACTCTAGTTCAAAAAAGCCGGCATCAGAGTGAGAGCCATTTTCTAAAACAACGAGGAAGCCATTTATGAAATGCCGTCGTCTTGTACAGAACGATGAGGATCGCAATGCCCAGCAGCACAAAAAAAGCCCAAAGAGAATTCTCAGGCTGCTCGTACGTCTTGATGGGTTCAATGATGGGAACCGAAGTCGGAGAAGGTGTGGGGGTTGGTGAAGGCGTCGTTTGAACTTCTTCAGCTTTGGCTTTTGGGGCGGGAAGTTTAGCCCATTCTATGGGAATCCATCCGGTGAAGGGACCATGTTCAATTTGGATGCCGCCATTCACCAGCGCGCCATTTTCAATCACTGTTCCAACCGGGAGTTCCGTGTGGGCTTCACCAATAGGTGTTTGCATGCTCAGTACGGCGGGCGAGAGAAGCGTGATGCGGTCCTGAGCGACTCCGAGCATCGTTGTAGCTAACAAGACAACGGCACAGGCCTGAAGAGCATTTCTGGGGTTCACAGATTTCATTTTGGTTGGGTCAGTGTGCCGTCAGAGGGCTTCGCCCAAGTCGATGGTCTCCGAATGAATATGTTCTGGATTGCAATTAGTCATTTGGCAATGATTGAGCATTGTGAGTTTCTCTAACGAAATTGAATCTGTTTCCTTTTCCCGCCGAAAGTTTATTTTGGGTGCTGGCGCCGCATTGGTCAGCGCGGGATTGCCTCGAGTGTGGGGAGCGCCCCCGGTGTGGCCATTGTCGGCTTTGATTATCGGCGATTCGATGGCCTTGTGTGGATTCGGACAACGTTTGGATGCGCATTTGCGGAGCATGGGTGTGCAAGATGTTTTTACCTACATGGCCTGCGGCACGCAGCCATTATCGTGGACGACACTCAAGGCCTATGCGAACGCCAAAACGCGATGCGGATTCTGGAAAATAGAAACGCAAAAAGGCGCGGAGCCGCTTTCTTTTCAAGACACCTATGGGATGGGTCACGGCCATCGTCCCGATAAATACAATGTGCCAAAAATCGAGGAGCTACTGGAATCGCGAAAACCAGATATCTTGGTTGTGCAGCTCGGCAACAATCTGTTCGATCTTCTTAAAGGCAACAATTACTCCCGCATGGGCCCCATGCTGCAGCCTTACATTGCTCCCTTTCTCGCGAAGGTGGCCCATTCTCCGGCCGCCCCGAAACGTGTCTACTGGGTCTCCCCGCCGGAGACGGAGCGGATCGCACGGCCTGCTCACGACATTCTGGTCGAGCGGCTTCGTGCAACGGAAGGCGACTGGTTAAAGGTAATTGATAGCCGTCTTTTACTCAAATACCCGTACCGCAATCTGCAGCCCGATAAACAACACTTCTTTGGGCCGGATGCCGTGATTTGGGCCGATGGGGTTTTTGATATTATCAAAAAGGACCTGGAAGTGGCGCCGTTGGCTAGTTCGGCTGCCCCTACGAATCTTCTGCCTCCGCCGCCCCCTGCGCCGACCCCTTCCGAGGTCGCCAAGTCGGCGCCGCCTGCCCCAACCCAGCCGCCACTTTATGTTAAAGCGTCTCTCGAATACATCACCGAGCCTTTCTCCAAGGAGGAAATCGCGCCCTACAATGAATCGCTAGTTGGGTTCGTTTACCGTGTACGCTATGTGATCAGTGGCGAGTTCAAGGGAACGCATCTGGTTGTCCTCCATGCGGCGCACATTGATGGAAAAAGGCAATCTCTGAGCGGTTACTACATCAACCAAACGCGAAGAATGAGGCTCATCCCGCTAGAGGATACCCCTTGGGCTACCCTGAAGTCGAAGGATGATCCGCGCTTTGTCGATCTAGAGAGATTTATTTGCGAAGAAGACAACATCAAACTCAGTAAGCAAATGTGAGAAATTCTATCCTACCAATCGTGATGGGATTGCTTCTTGGTGTTTGCCAGACGGCAGATGCCTCGGCGCCGATTTCGTTTGAGCCCATCGTCTATACATCGCCAAACGAAGTCGAGGTGCCCGTAGTTTCTAACCGTTCTTCGAGCTTGATGAATGTGATGCTCATCGGGGACTCACTCAGTGTCGGCCCATTTGGAGATAGGATGTTGGCTTATTTCCGACAAAAGCTCGAGCCATCTCAATATACGATCTATGCCGCCTGCGGAGCCTCGCCGGAAAATTGGCTGAAGGATTCGCCAGAATTCATCACGCCTTGCGGGTATCGCGTGGTGACAGCTAGGGAAAGCTGGAAAGCCGATTACCACAATGGCCAAAAGCCGCGCCGCGTAAGAACACCCAAGCTCGCCTCGATCATCCCCAAAAGCAGGCCCCAGCTTGTCATTGTTCAGATGGGAACGAATTGGATGGATGAGTTTGTCGGAGCCTCGAATTTGAGCGGGGATCTAAAAAAAATCATCGTGCGAAAATTTATCGCCGAAATCCGTGCCAAAGCAGCCCCACAGGTTCAGATCGTTTGGATCTTACCACCAGATTCCTCAAAGTATTCTTCGCGAATGAAAGATGCCGTCGATCGCTGGATCAATGATTGCGCGCGCGAGCTGAAGTTTAAGACCATCAATACGCGCGCCTTCACAGATCGCTATGAGAAGGGAAAGACGGGAGTCGATGGTGTCCACCTCAACGAGGCTGCCGGTCGCGAGTGGGCGAATGGAGTCATCAAGCGACTTCCAAAGATCACTTCACCAACGATGTCGCAGTCGTCGTCTCTTTGATGAGCGGCACTTTTGCCCAGCCCTGACCTTGGGTGAATTCACGGGCGGTGAAGCACCAGATCACAAGACGGCGGCCGACGAGGTTGTCCTTGCGGCGCGCCAGGTTGCGGCGGGCGGAAGTGGCTCCAGATCCCATCACTGCCACAACATCGAGCGGAAAGCCCAGTTCGTGCGACAATTGATCGGAGAGTCCAGCACCCACCGAGTGCATGTCGCCTCCAGAGTGAAAAACAAGATTGTGGCTATCTCCGAGCAGAATAATCGGACTGCTCTTGGAGTTCGGCAGCGACTCTAGGCCGGCGCTAGCAGCTAGCCCGATGAAGCGGGAAGTGAGAGGTTCGGTTGTCGTCTGTGGGGGAATGAGGGAGGCAGCGAGGTCGCCATGGATCTCGAGTGGCACGTCAACGGCTTTGGTTACGACTTTCGGTTGCGTGTTCACCCATGGCAAACCCTTGGAGCGCTCGGCGATTTTTTTTGCGGCCAACTGGATTCCGGGAGGCGCCCAGTGGGTGTCAGTTTTACAGTAAAGATCGGGCGATTCTGCCTTTCTGGCGTCAAGAAATGTTTCCGTCAGATCCAGAACCTTTACGCCTCGGCTTTCGAGAAGTTTGTAAAAATCCGGGTCGTTTTTTACGAGATCCGCTGGCACTTGTGGTGGGATCGGATTTCCAGCCATCAGCTTGTCAGGGTAAATGGCGGCTTTGGTCGGAACTGGCACAAGGAGAAGGTCTACGCCCGCTTTGTCCAATTGGGCCTTGAAATCTAAAATAGCGGGGAGTGGGTTATTCGAATCGGCTTCACTCTCGGGGAGATCACTCCAGAACTTCGGGGCAGAGAGATGTCGTAGTTCCTTGTCCAGAAAAAGCCACCCGTCCACGCCAGGTATTGTCATGCTGGAACTGGAGCCTGCTTTTTCGAGTGAAGTCTTGAGAGATTGCTGGAAATGGTCGCTGCCCGAAGTGGGGGACGAGTCCGCTGCCATGCACCGGTCAATCCAGCCTGCGTACACGGCCAAAACGGCAACGAAGCATCGCAAAATAAAAGACGCGCTTGAAATCATAGACTAGGATACCCGGAATTTTTCAAAGTCGGGCAATAAAGCACAAATCAACAGGATTGTCTTGCCGTAAAAAAATGATACGCCATGGAGGCGGGGGAATGTCATATAGTCGCGATTCCACCGAGTATCGATGGTCTTTAGTTCTCATATTTTCCTATTTTATTTTCTTCCGCTGGCTCTGGGGCTTTATTACGCGCTGTGGCGTGCGCCGCAGCGTTGGCGAAATGTCACTCTGATCCTTACCGGCTATGCATTTTATGGTTGGGCGGAGCCCATATTCATGCCGCTGATGTTTTTCACCACTTTTGTGGATTGGTTGGTGAGCTTGATGATTGCGCACGACGAGTGGCGAGTTTGGCGTGTGTGGTCGCGTCCAGTGAATCGGCTGGAGCATGGCGGTGCACGATCCCAAACCCAGCGATCGGCTATCACGATCTCGATCGTACTGAACCTCGTGGTCCTCGGGTTTTTCAAATACTTTAACTTTGGCGTCCAAAGCTACAACGCCATGGCTCAATCGATGGGAGTAGAAAGTTGGCAGTGGAACACGTTCTTCGAAGTCGTTCTTCCGCTAGGCATTAGCTTTTACACGTTCCAAGCGATGAGTTACACCATCGATGTCTATCGCGGCGAGGCCCGCGCCATGTCGAACTTGGCCGATTTTTCCTGCTTCGTTTCGATGTTCCCCCACCTCGTGGCCGGACCAATCCTGAAATTCTCCTTTCTCGCCGATCAAATCGAAAGCCGATCGTTGACGACCGAAAAGTTTGCGCGCGGGGTCGCGTTTCTCGCCCTAGGATTTTCCAAGAAAATCCTGCTGGCGAACCCCTGCGGAAAGGTCGCCGACCTCACATTTCTGAATGGATCGCCGGACATTATCGATGCGTGGTATGGCGCAGTGGCTTATGCTTTTCAGATCTATTTCGACTTCAGCGCCTATTCGGATATGGCGATTGGGCTTGGACTGATGCTCGGCTTTGTTTTTGCCAAGAATTTCGACTCACCCTACCGGGCGACATCGATCACCGATTTTTGGCGGCGTTGGCACATATCGCTTTCAAGTTGGCTTCGCGATTATCTCTACATTCCCCTGGGAGGCAACAAGCGGGGAGCGGTCCGAACCTACATCAATCTCCTTTTGGTCATGCTCATCGGCGGGCTTTGGCACGGGGCCGCGTGGACTTTTTTGATTTGGGGAGGGATTCATGGCACGGCGCTGGCATTGGAGCGTTATCACGGAAAAACCGGCCCATTCCACCGACTGCCCCATTTCCTCCAAACCGCTTTCACTTTTTTTATCGTGGTGGTCGCTTGGGTTTTTTTTCGCGCAAAAGACTGGTCCTCCGCTATGGCCTATTGCCGCAGTCTGGCGGGATGGGGAGAACCTTCCGATGGGGCCGCGCTGCTGGCAGGGATCATCTGCCAGCCCTATTACATCGGCAGCTTCCTTCTCGCCGCCTTGGTGGTCTGGAAGGGACCTCAAACGTGGGATTGGACTCGGACGCTAACGCTCGGAAAAGTTACCGTCCTCCTCGCTCTATTCTGGCTTTCGATTATCGTGATGACCACGCAGGCCTACAACCCTTTCATCTACTTTATCTTTTAAGCCGTCATGCCGCCAAAAATTGATAACAGCCGGGAGGAGGCAGCGGATCGCGAGGTCGGAGTCACTAAGATTTCCTCGAGGCTTAAGCGCGCTGTTGTTTTGGTGTTTCTTTTGACTCTGCTGTCGGTGCCGCTTATCCAGATGGGGATCGAATCCTCCGCTCGCGAATGGCCACGATGTTTCGATATTTTCCGCGCCCTTCCGAATGCGGCGAAAGCCTTCGCTGAATCCTCCTCGATGGCCTCTCGCATTTCTGCCGCGAACGAGTCCTTAAAAAGAGATTTCAAGAACTACGAAAAAGCCCTCGAAGAAGAATCTTTTCTTATGCGGAACGCATTGCCGACTGTCCAATATTTGACCCTCCGTTTTTTTGGCCTCGGAAACGAAAAAGTGTACCCCGGCAGTGAGGGATGGTTGTTTTATCGTCCAGATGTCGACTATGTCGCCGGACCCGGATTTCTGAATTCCGCCGAACTTAGCCCTCGTCCGAAATCGGCAAATCCACTCCCGGCGCTGGTGCGCTTTCGTGATGACCTCGCGGCGCGAGGCATTCGTCTTGTTCTTCTACCCGTGCCGATCAAACCGGTGATCGACCCCGAGTACCTTTCGCATCCCATTCCACACGGGCCGCTGCAAAATCCTTCTTTTGGAAATTTTCTCACCCAGTTGCAAAAAAATGGCATCGAGTTTGTCGATGCCTCCCAAGCGATGCTGGATAGCAAGCAGTCGAGCGGCCGCCCCCAGTTTTTGAAGACCGATTCGCATTGGACTCCCTCTGCCATGGAATGCGTAGCACGACAAATCGCACAAAAAATCCCAGTGACTGGCATATCCAAAAAATGGACTCGCGGCGAACCGCGTGAAATCCGGAATCACGGCGATCTGGTTGCCATGCTGCGCCTATCCGACCCAGTCGCTCTATTTCCCCTAGAGGAGGCGACCATCAGCCCAGTGGTAGGCCCTGATGGCACCGCTTGGACCCCCGACCCCTCAGCGGAGATCCTCCTTCTCGGCGACAGCTTCACCAACATATATTCGCTCAACGATCTGGGCTGGGGAACTGGCTCCGGATTGGCAGAGCACCTCAGCTTGGCTCTTCAAATGCCTCTGGATCGCATTGCAATCAATGCTGGGGGAGCCACCACCACAAGGCAGACCCGTGCTCGCTCGCCGGAGCGCCTTGAGGGCAAGAAGATCGTGATTTACGAATTTGCTATGCGCGATCTTGCTGTGGGCGATTGGAAAGTCCTTCCGCTCCCTGAAGCGAAGCCTGTCGCGGAAAAGCCAAGCCCTTCACGAACGGGGCTCGTTGGCACAATCAAGGATATCACCCGAGCCCCCAAGCCCGGTACCGTTCCTTACAAGGATCTGATTGTTTGCATTCACCTCAACGATATCGAAGGGGGCTCACCCGCCGAAGCCCTTGTTTTCCTGCATGGAATGAAAAACAACATCCCGACAGCGGCTAGTGAGCTCAATCCCGGTGACAAAATCCACCTTCAGTCTGTGCCTTGGAGCAACGTGGAGGAGAAATACGGAGCCATTAACCGCAAGGAACTCAGCGGCCCCGCTGCGGAGTTGGAGGATATTTTCTGGTCAGAAGAAATCCCCGAAGCGGGGCGGTAATGGCGAAATCTGAAGCGTAAATTCTAAGTCGGCGATCTACTTTTTGAGCGGAATCACGTCGCCTTTGGCTATGAATTGCACGTCGAGCCAAGGTGGAGGATTGCCGCACTCGCCATCGATCCAGAATTCCGAGAATCCCTTGTCCACGGCATAATCCTGCAGCACGACAGGCAAGGTCGCCAACTGGTGCCAGTTGAGATCATACACGCCGACCTTGTCTCCGCCTTGATACCAGAGGTATTGGTCGCTCTTAACCTCGCCTTGAATGGTCAGCGTTCCCGCACAAGCATAGATGACCGGATTCTTTATGGAGGAAGGGGGTTCGCCAAGCATGCGTACCAAGCATGCGGAGATTTTCTACTAAGACTTTTGGGAAGGTCTTACTAAAATCTGACTGCCATCTTGAGAAAAAAGAACCCAGTCATCGCCTGCGCGGGCACCTATTTTCGAGAAGGTCGTTATTGCTAATGCTAAGGCCAGTTTTTCCCCATAGAATTTGGGTCTGATTTTAAAAGTTCAGGGGGGTAAACGGAACGTCGAGGTAAGCAACCCCAGGCCGTCTTTTTAATCCATTTCGGCAAATAGGCTGCCTTCCAAAAGGTCGACGACCGATAGCTTTATCTTTTCGGCTTTGCGGGAGTCCCTTGCTTAAGTGCTCTAAGGTTACTTCTAATTCCGAAAGCAGGTTGCTTTTGGATTTGAGGAGAGGAGCTCAGCGCGTCTCTCCGATCCGTAGGCACCGCCTGTGTGCTTTGGCGTGATCCATGATTCCAAAGGGAAAGGGCACGAGCAAGTAGAACAGTTTCCACACGGCCGAGACGGCATGCCCCTTTCTTTTGCGCCTTTCTGTTGCGGTGGAAAGTCTAATTTCAAAGAGACAATGGTTTAGAGACTTTCCATTCCAGCGTGGCGTTTACCCTTGTAGCGGCGTCTCTATGGGCGCCGAACCGTTACCCATCGACCGTCGCAGACCGCCGCTACAGTATGAGTCAAAAAACATTCCTAGCCAAAGAGCTCTCTGCCTCCAGAGAAAAAAGGGTTGATTTTTTATCCGCTGGATTTTTCGCTTGGTCCTATCTAATTTGAACTCGAACCCGTGGCTTCTCATCTTTAAGAGATTTTTTGCCGCTCGTTTGATTATGGCTTTGTACGCTCACCCTCATTCATCCAGATCAGAAATCGCATGTGGTAATGGCGTGCTTAGCCTCTTCAGGAGAGCTTCTGCGCGTTTAGCGTCTAGGCGCGGGATGTCGCTCGTCGAGTTGCTAGTTGTGGTAGCCATTATTTCCATGATGGCTGGGCTTCTCGCGTTGGGACTCAAGGGCATGAAGGCGCCGGCCATTCAAGGCGCCGCCTCGCAGGTTACCAGCGGTCTCAGCCTCGCGCGGCAACTCGCAATCAGCAAAAATACCAAGGCCGCGCTCTTCATTGCGAACGACACCGACAATGGTCGCATCCCCTACCGCCACTGGGCCGTCGGATATTCTAATAGGCTGACAGGCAATTGGACTGTGGCAAAGAAATGGGAACCACTGCCAGAAGGCGCCTTTTTTTTGGAGAGCGTCACAAATACTATAACCAAACCGCTTATTTCTAAATCCCTCGGACAGCCATTTACGCCCATTGCAAGTGACTTCGTGAACTCCGCCACCATTACGATGGACAGCAAGGCCTTCACCTCTCTCCCCTGCATCATGTTCGCTAGCGACGGAGCGGCAGCCATCACGGGCAATGCCACAGCGATCGCCATCCGCATCGCCAGCGGCGTCGCGGATACGAATGGCGATGTGACCTTGACCAGCACGAACCAATATTATTTTGTGGAAACGGACGGCATAGTGGGCCGCATTCGCATGCGGGCCCCAGAAAGCTACAAATGATGACCATGCGTCGCACAGCCTCCAACGCCGGGTTCAGCCTCATTGAAGTGGTTATTGCCTTGGGTATTTTTTCCTTTTGCATCGTCGCCATCGTTGGTCTCCTGCCGGTGGGGATGAATTCCGTACGCAGCGTGTCGAATGAAAACAATGCCATCCATATCGCGTCCTCGATCGAGGGAATCTGGCAGGTTGCGCCCACAAATAGTAAAATCACTATCACTAACCTGATAACAAACCTTTTGGTGACCAATGTGGCGCCATCTAGCG
>CAMBAQ010000048.1 GCA_945863785.1 Chthoniobacter flavus | reverse complement strand
ACCGGAGCAATCGGGTATTTTGGATACAATGGTGAAAGCCAATTTTCGATGACCATACGAACGGCCGTATTTGAAGGCGATCGCGCCCATTTCCATGTTGGGGCGGGGATAGTGGCGGATTCCGATCCGATGATGGAGTGGGAAGAAACCTACCACAAGGCGGCAGGGTTGTTGCTTGCAGCGAGAGGAATTTAGGCCTGCGTCATAAAATCTCGCATATCGCGAGGAAGCGGACACTGCCAAGCGAGGTGTTTGCCATCCCATTCGATCGAGAGACTGGCAGAGTGCAAGGCATGACGAGGGAAGTGAAGTCGCGAATATAGGGCAGTCGTCCATCCCGTTTTCACAAATTCCAAATACAGATCCTCTGATGGCCCGTAGATCTTATCACCAATGACAAAGTGCCCGAGCGAGGCGATGTGAACGCGAATCTGGTGAGTCCTTCCCGTGATTGGTCGGGCTTCGAGGAGAGAAAATGCCCCCGTTACATTTTCAAAGAGGTCCAGTTTTTTGAAATGGGTGAGGGCCTGTGCTCCTGCTGTGTGGATGATGCGTTGGAGGTGGATTTTCGTTTCCGTGACCTCGCCTTTTCGGATGATGGGAGCATCGACGCTAAATTCGTTCATGGAGGGAATGCCATTCACTAGGGCGAGATAGCTTTTCTCGATTTTGCCCTCTTGCATTGCCATGGCAGCACGCCGCGCGGCGCTTGCATTTTTAGCGACAAGGACGAGGCCGCTGGTTTCTCGGTCGAGTCGGTTGATCAACGAAACTTGCCCGCCATTGGCGATCTCGTAGCCCAGTAGATCCTTCAATGCATCCCAGAGTGTGCGAGGTCCGCCAGGTTTGGTCGGGTGCACGAGCAATCCTGCCGGCTTGTTGACGGCAATCAGATCGGGAGTTTCACCGATGATCTCGAAGTCTGCTTGATCGTGGCTCATGTCGCGGAGAGTATCGCCTTAAGCATGATCGATCTTAAAAATGTCTCACGCATTTATTCCTCTGGCACCGGCGAGGTGCGCGCACTGGATGATGTGTCACTGCATATCCCGGATGGGGACTTTGTTTCGGTAACGGGCCCGAGTGGTTGTGGTAAAAGCACGTTGCTCAATATCCTTGGAGGCTTGGATCATCCGTCATCAGGGGAGGTTTTTGTGAATGGGATGCCTCTTCATAACGCAGGTGAAAAAGAACTCACTCACTACCGCCGTCACACGTTGGGGATTGTTTTTCAGTTTTTCAACCTCCTCCCAGCGATGAACGTTCGCGAAAATGTGGAGTTGCCTCTGCTCCTGAGGGGGGATTCTGCAAAATTGGCCGCGCCTCGCGTGGCGGAAATGCTCGATCTCGTTGGTCTTTCCCTCCGCGCGACCCATTTTCCGCATCAACTCAGTGGCGGCGAAATGCAACGCGTCGCCATTGCCCGAGCCATAGCCGGAAGCCCGAAACTTCTCCTTGCAGACGAACCTACCGGAAATCTCGACTCTGCGAATGCCGACATTGTTTGCGAAACCCTCTCAAAGATTGCTTCCCAAAAAATTGCCACGCTGATTATTGTTACCCACAGCGAATCGGTTGCCTCCCTCGCAACCTCCCGCATACAAATTCTCGATGGTAAAATCCGCTCATATTCCGAAAAGTCCTCTTCAGGCCGATGACCCACGGTTATCGAGTGTCAGGAACCGACGTCTTCAACGCTTTCAGCAATCCAATCTCAAATACATTGACCTCCTCTCCTTCACTGCAGATGAGGTCTCAGCCTAAAATCCCATTCGTATCGTGGAAAAACAACGCACTCTAGCATCCTCAGCCAGCCTCACCGGTAGTGCACTTCATACCGGCGAAAATGTGACCCTCACCATTCTTCCGGCACCGGTAGGGCATGGTTTTAAATTTCAACGAATTGATCTCCCTGATGAGCCAGTGGTCGATGCCGCCGCCTTCAATGTGAAGACCGTCGAACGTGCAACCACACTTGTTCAAGGGGCGGTGAAAATCCACACCGTAGAGCATGTTCTTTCCGCGCTCACTGGCATGGGAGTGGATAATGCCCTCATTCAGATGGACGCCAATGAGCCTCCGATCGGCGATGGCAGTGCCTCGGCCTACATATCGCTTATTAAAGAGGCTGGCATCGTCACCCAAGATGCGGATCGCCGCTACATTCAGATCACGGAACCAATCACGGTCGAGTCTAATGGTTCCGTGCTCGTCATTCTCCCCGATACCAAGTTCCGTGTTTCTTGCACGCAGGCCGGCCCGGAAGGTCGATTCACTCAATTTCTCTCCGCCGAGATCACGGCCGATTTTTACGAAAAAGAAATCGCTCCGGCTCGCACCTTTGTTTTTTACGAGGATGTGAAGCATCTCATGGATAAAGGTCTCATTAAAGGTGGCAGCCTGGAAAATGCCATCGTCGCACGTGGTGATAGCGTTCTAAGTAAGGAACCGCTCCGCTTCCCTGATGAGTTTGTGCGTCACAAGATCCTCGACATCGTTGGCGATCTTTCCCTCTGTGGTCGTTTCTTGAAGGCCCATGTGATCGCCATCAAACCTGGCCACGGAATTAATACGGAAGCCGCTAAGATCTTAGCAGAGCGTTGTAAGTCTCTCGTTGTCCCAGTCGTCATCTCGGCACCTGCTAATGATGGCGGATTAGACATCATGGGCGTCATGCAGACACTCCCACATCGCTATCCATTCCTCATGGTCGATCGCATCATTAATTTCGAAGGCGAGTTAAAGGCTACCGGGGTCAAAGCGGTCTCGATCAACGAACCTTATTTTCAAGGTCACTTCCCTGGCCATCCCGTCATGCCGGGTGTTCTTCAACTCGAAGCCATGGCTCAAGTTTCGAGTATCGTCATGATGAGGAAAACCGAGAATGCCGGCAAAATCGGTTATTTTATGAGTGCCGATGAGGTGAAATTCCGCAAGCCCGTCATGCCAGGCGACACACTCTTCATCGAGTGCGAGCTCACCAGTGCAAAAAAACGCCTTGGCAAGGCCTCTTGCCGATGCCTCGTCAACGGCGAGGTTGTTTCTGAGGCGATCCTTCTATTCGGACTTGTTGATAGATGACACGTATCCACTCCAGTTCTGTCGTTGATTCCAGCGCTGTCGTTCATCCTGATGCGGAGATCGGGCCCTTCTGTCATGTGGGTCCCTTAGTCGAGATTGGTAGTGGCACGCGACTGATCAGTCATATATCCATCGCTGGCCCCACGCGCATCGGACAAGGGAATGTTTTTTATCCTCACTCCTCGATCGGGCAACGTTCCCAGGATTTGAAATACACAGCCGAGCCGACCTATCTCGAGATTGGCGACCACAATTCTTTTCGTGAGTTTTGTACGGTCAACAGAGGTACCCTTCCAGGAACGAAGACCGTCATCGGTTCTCATGGCAACTTCCTTGCCTACTCGCATATCGCCCATGATTGCACTGTCGGCGATCACGTTATTTTCTCGAACAACGGAACTATTGCGGGCCATGTGACTGTAGAAGATCATGCCATCATTGGCGGACTCTCCGGAGTTCATCAATTTTGCCGAATCGGGCGCAATTCGATTATCGGAGGTTGCACCAAGATCGTTCAGGACGTGCCGCCATTCATGATAGCAGATGGCAATCCGGCCGAAGTGCGAGGCATCAATCAAGTTGGTCTCGAGCGCCATGGCTTCTCTGCAGACTCGACCCGAGCCCTTCGCGAGGCCTACCGCCTGCTTTACCGTTCGAATCTGAACGTTAAACAGGCGTGCGAGAAAATCGCCCTCGATCACAGCGGGCCTGACGTCATTCAGGTCCTCCTAGACTTCATTGCGGCAAGTCAGCGCGGAATCATCCGCTAGTTCAAGTCATCTTCGTCTCTTTATGTCTACCGTTCACGCCTACGCTGCCACATCACCGAGTTCGCCACTCACACCTTTCACATACGAGTTGCCGCCCATCGATGCCGAGCATGTCGATATCCGCGTCGAGTATTGCGGTATTTGCCATTCGGATCTGAGCATGCTTCGCAATGAGTGGGGCTTCACGACCTACCCGCTGGTTCCCGGCCATGAGGTCGTTGGACGAGTCGAAGTTGTTGGATCGTTGGTCAAGAATATCAAGGTCGGTGATCGTGTTGGACTCGGTTGGTTTTCGGAGAGCTGTATGACTTGTCCGCAATGCATGGGTGGCGACCACAATCTCTGTGGATCCGGTGAAGGGACGATCGTAGGTCGTCATGGGGGATTCGCGGATCTCGTGCGAGCCCACTGGGCTTGGGCTATCAAAATTCCCGAAGCTTTACCCGCCGTTAGCGCAGGCCCCCTCTTTTGCGGTGGCATTACAGTTTTCAGTCCCATCGTGGAATTTAATGTCCGACCGACTGATCGTGTCGGAGTCATCGGTGCCGGCGGTCTTGGCCATCTTGCTATCCAGTTTCTCAATAAGTGGGGCTGCGAAGTCACGGCCTTTTCCTCAACGCCCGATAAAGCGGACGAACTCACCAAGCTCGGTGCCCATCGCGTCGTTAACTCCCGCGATTGCGAGGCTCTGAAAGCTGAAGCAGGTCGGTTTGATTTCATTATTAGCACTGTCGCCGTCCCGCTTGAGTGGATGGCTTATGTCGCGGCTCTTGCTCCCAAGGGCCGGTTGCACACAGTCGGAGCTATTCCCGAACCGGTCGCACTGGATGCGTTCCCACTCATTATGGGGCAGCGTTCATTCTCCGGTTCCCCACTTGGGAGCCCAGCCACCACGGCACTCATGCTTGAGTTTTGCGCCCGTCACGGCATCGCGCCCATGGTGGAGGAGTTTCCGCTTTCTGAGGTCAATAAAGCCATCGACCGCCTTGAGAATGGAAGCCCGCGTTACAGGGTCGTCCTCCAGGCGTGAAAAATCCGAAAAACATCTTTACCCAACGCTTCAGCAAAGCGTAGATTCTCGCTCCCCATTTTGCCTTGTGGTGTAACGGTAGCACAAATGATTCTGGATCATTTTGTCATGGTTCGAATCCATGCAAGGCAGCCATCTGATAGCGCTTCAGATTTAGTCAAGTGGCGAAAAAAAACATCCAGCCTCTAGGTGTTGATCGTTTTTTCCTCGTGCGATTGGTGCACCCATTTCGCTCCTTGTCAAAATTCCGAATAGGAATAGTGTTCGGTTCTCTATTTATGCCAGCAGCCAACGATCTTCGCAAAGGGATGGCCATCCGTTACAACGGAAATCCTGCCATTGTTCTTGAAATTCAACATCGCACACCCGGCAATCTCCGTGCATTCGTGCAATGCATTGTCCGGTATATCGGAACGGGCAAGTCTGCCGATATCCGGTTCTCTTCGACGGAAAAGGTAGATGTGGTGGATGTTCAGCGCCAACCACTCGAGTTCAGCTACAGTGACCATCATGGCTACCATTTCATGGATACCGCGACCTATGAGACGATCACGTTAAACGAAGAACTCATTGCTGACGCGAAACAATATCTCGTCGAGAATCTCAAAGTCGAAGTCCTTAGCATCGAAGGTCGCCCAGCTCAAATTGAGATACCATCTTCTGTGGTTCTTAAAGTCACTGAATCTCCTGAGGGCGTACGTGGTGATTCCGCCAACAACGTGCAGAAGCAGGCGACACTTGAGACTGGCAAGATTATCAACGTACCTTTGTTCATTAAAGAAGGCGAATTGGTGAAGGTCAGCACGGTCGACGGCACCTACATGAGCCGAGCCTAATTTTACGAAGAATATCTCATTGACAATGCTCGTTTCTGAGCGAGCGTAAAATCCTATATGAAACACCTCATCGTTTGTGCAGCAGTAGTTGTAGCCTTCACCGCCTCCTCTGTTTTTGCCGGTTCCTGTGATGGTTGCAAGAAAGATAAATCCAAAGAAGGTCAGGACGGAAAAGACGAGAAGAAGTCCTCTCTCACCGTTCAAGTGGGCTTGTAATCTCTCACGATCAGCTTACAAACGCGGATGGCAGCAATGCCATTCGCGTTTTTTTTGGCCTCGGCCAGATCGGATATGCGTCTGATGATGGGAGTGCTTGCAAGTGCGCTAGGGATCGGTCTTGTGGCGCCCGTGGCGCTCCAGGCAGCGGGTGAGTTTTTTGCACTCTTGGAGGAGTTGCTACAGGATCAGATGCCGAACATGAAGTTTCACGCGATTGCGTTGACCCTGAGTTGCGGCAGGTATCTAGTGGCGGGAGGGTTGACTTTTTATGCCCTCAGTGCGCTTTACGTGCTGGCTCCTGGACGCAAGATTTTCTTCAAGCAAATATGGGGAGCGGCTCTAGTCATCACTCTCGCCTTGCAAGTGAGGCAAGGACTCTTCGGAAACTACGTCGCCAAGATCGTGAATTATAATGCCATCTACGGATCGTTTGGCGCCCTCATGCTCGCGATCATGTGGGTTTATATCGCTGGGTGGCTGATTTTATTGGGGGCTTGCTTTTGCGCGGCCGCAGAACAAAGTGAAACGGAGATTAATCCATCCAATTCAAAAAATTGAAATTCAAGGAGACCATTACTGCTACAGCCAAGACAGTCGTGAGAAATCCTAGGACAGCACAGACGCTGGCAGAGATCAAAACAGTGCGGATGAGTGAGTCTTGTGGGTCGGCGGTGATTTCGGACATGGATTTAGATAATAGAAGCAAGTGATATTTGTCAAATCACTCGTGCCGGAGGGCTTTCACGGGGTCCAGGCGCGCCGCGAACCATGCAGGAATCAAAGCCGCGAGCGAACATATCGCAAATGCACTCAGACAGATGATTGCCACATCGGACGGCACGATCTCCGCCGGGATTTCGCTGAATTGGTAAACTGAGGGCGGGAAGATCTCGATGTGAAAGGTATTTGAAAGAAACCTGCTCACTTCGTTGCGATATTGCACCATGCTGATCCCCAGCGCTAGGCCGGTGGCTGTGCCGAAGACGCCGACAACCATGCCTTGAGCCAAGAAGACCCCGATGATCTGGTGGGTTTGCGCTCCAAGAGCCTTCATTACTCCGATCTCGCGTGTCTTCTGGACAGTCACCGTAATGAGCGTGTTCATGATGCCGAACGCCGCTACGAGAATAATGAACATCAGAAGAAAAAACATGACGCTTCGTTCCATGCGAATGGCATCGAAGATCTGCTTGTTCATATCAATCCAAGTCATGGCGTATTGGGACCCTGGGAGTTGGGGGGCGAGCTTATCGCGAATCTGATCAGCTAGGTTGGCGTTTTGGGTTCGCAAAGCGAGTCCGTGGGCAGCGCCGCCGAGATTGTAGAGTTCCTGACCGATGTGGAGGGGAACAATGAGGAACTCGCTATCATAGAGGTAGCGTCCGCTCTCAAAAATGCCGGCGACTTCCAACTCGGTGGGAAGAATCATTTCCTTTAGTGAAGAGACGTCCTTGGTGCTGCCTGGTGAGTTCTGGATGCGATCGATCTCATCCAAGATATTGTTAAAATTTCCAGGGGAATATATCGTGATGTTTTCTCCAACGGTGACGCCCAATTCCTTTGCCAACTCGGAGCCGAGAACGGTCTTGCTGCCGTTCAGATCGTAAGTTCCTTCGATAATAAAATCTGCGATGTTCACGACATCTTTCTCGAGGTCAGGATCGACCCCGCGAATCTTAGGAGCAAGGCGCCGGTGCTGAAATTCCACAATCACGGGACCTTGCACAAATGGTGCAGCGGCCGTCACTCCACTCGTGCCAATGCAGATGTCGCGGGTCTTTTCCCAGTCTTCGAGCACGCCCCCATTCGCAACGACCAAGTGGGCATCGAAGCCGATCACTTTTCGCCTTAGTTCCTGCTCAAATCCGGTCATCACCGAAATAACGAGAATCAGAACCATGATGCCTAAAGTCACTCCCAATATCGATACGAGGGTAATCGTGGAGAGAAACGTTCGCTTGGGCTTGAGGTAACGTAGGGCTAAAAAGAGACTGAAACTTTTCGACATCGTTTTTTATTTATACTCGTTCGTTCGTTCTCGGGAATATTTATCGCAGTGATTCGTGGCCGGATTTTTCATCGCAGAGGCCTTGATTCATTCCGGTATAATGTCAATTTGGTCACATATATGATTCGATCCATTGGAGTGTTCACCCTCGTGCTTGTTGCCATTTTTACAAGTATGCAGGCAGCGGAGGAGGGGCCAGTGAAGCCATATCCGTTCCCAGATTGTATTATCTCCGAAGAAAAGTTGGGGTCGCTGGGGAAACCTATTGCGCTGATTTATGAGGGCCAAGAGATCAAGGTCTGCTGCCGCGACTGCAAGAAAACGTTTGAAAAAAATCCCATCAAGGCCATGGCGAAGTTTGAAGTTGCGGTGAGAGCTCAGGCGTCTTCTGTCGCTAAGGAGTAGTTCGCCCTTTCAGTTTGCTTTTGCGCTGTCTCGAGGTTTCTTTTTTTCGGTTCGGGCTCGATGGAAAAGGTATTGCTGCACATATCCCGCATAGGGTCCAAGTCTTCGTCGGGCATAGTTCGCTAGCTGCGTTGGGGTGCCGTCGCGACCTTTTCGCATCGCGATAAGGATCCGGTGGACCCAGACATCAATGGGCACGGCGTCCAAGCGTTCGTAGGCGAAAAGCAAAACGCAATTTGCAATCTTCACTCCGACGCCCGGCAGAGTCATGAGTGCAGTGCGTAGTTCTGAGGTGGATAGTTTATCGAGAGTTTCCAAATTGATAGTCCCCTCGGCGAGGATGCGCGCGGTTTGGAGGAGGTTTGCGGCACGGTAGCCGAGTCCGCAATCCAGTAGGGTTTTTTCATTCGAGCAGGCAAGGCGCTCAAACGACGGGTAGGCTGGATGGGGTGAGCCCTCCACAGGAGTGCCCAAGTGGTTTCGAATCGCAATGGACATGGATCGTATGTGTGCAACCTGCTTCATGGAACTCGTGATGAAGGTGGCGAGGCATTCCCAGCGAGGTTGACGAAGGATGCGCAGGCCGTTGCAAAGAGCGAGGGATTCTTGGCTAAGGACGTCTTTTGGAAAAGCGGCGTAAATTTGCGCCAGTGGATGGTCGAGGGCAAAGTAGCGGTGCAGGATTTCTGGGGTTCCTTGCTCGATGACGAGACGTTGGTTTTTCTCCGAAACGCGCGCCAGATGGTCGCCGATGAGTCCAACCCAAGAGTCATCAGGTAAAGGGTCCCAGTGGAAGACCTGTCCACTTTTCAGGGTCGCTTCGACGGAGATGGGGATGGCGTTTTTTTCAGACACAAGGATCACATTCAGTCACAAAGGCACAGGGCATTGAAAGGGGCAATTTTCCCTTTCCGCAGACTGATAGGACGTGCATGGGAGTGGCGGATTCGGATGGTTTGCTTGAAGTCTTGTTTTCCTTCGCAGAATCACGTTTTCTCTTCAGATGACAGTTCGCACTCGTTTTGCTCCATCACCGACCGGATACCTTCACGTAGGGGGAGCCCGGACCGCCCTTTTTAATTGGCTCTACGCCCGCCAGCATGGAGGGACATTCATCCTCCGCATTGAGGATACCGACGAGAAGCGGAATACTGAAGAAGCGCGCCAAGTGATTTATGATGGCTTGAACTGGCTTGGTTTGGATTGGGATGAAGGTCCGGACAAGGGAGGTCCCTTTGGCCCCTATCAGCAAAGCGAGCGCTCGGATATCTATGCCAAGCACCTCGCCACGCTCGAAGCGGGCGGTCATGTTTACGACGATAATGGGGCGATCCGCTTCCGTTCACCCCGCAAAACCGTCGTAGTCGAGGATCTCATCTGCGGTCGGATCGAATTCGATATGTCGAATCCCGCTACGCATCCCGATATGACTATTCGTCGTCCGGATGGATCGTGGATTTTCCATTTTGTGAATGTGGTGGACGATATCGAAATGCAGCTCACTCACGTGATTCGTGGTGAAGATCACCTTTCCAACACGCCCAAGCACATCGAGCTTTACAATGCGCTCGGTGTAACGCCTCCCAAGTTTGCCCACATTCCACTCATCTTGAATACCGAGGGCAAGAAGCTCAGTAAACGAGACGGCGGTTCGAGCATCACCTTCTTCATGGATGGCGGATACACTCCCGAGGCAGTAGCAAACTACCTCTGCTTGCTCGGATGGTCGCCGGGGGACAACCGTGAGCGACTCACCATGGCGGAAATCCTTTCGCTTTTTGACTTGGATAAAGTGAATCGCAGAAATGCGATTTTCGACCTCGATAAATGTTTTTGGCTAAATGGGCAGCACATCCTTGCGATGAGCTTGGCCCGTTTCTCCGAGCTCGCGAAGCCTTTCGTGGATAAAGCCGGCATTGCCTATGGCACGGATGAGGCTCTTATTCAGGCCCTCGCCATCGTTAAGGCGAAGGTCAAACACCTCAGCGATGTGCCCGATTGGATCGCTTTTCTTTTTTCGGATGCGTTTCCATTTGATCCTGAGGCTGTCGAAAAAAGTCTCAAAAAGCCAGGTGCACTCGGCCGTTTGCAAGCCCTCGAAGCTTCTCTCGTGAAGGTAAGCGACTGGACGCATGTCACCGTCGAGGCCGCACTCAAGGAGACGGCGTCAGCTCTTGGAGTCAAGACGGGTGAGCTTGTCCATCCTGCGCGTGTAGCCGTGAGCGGTCGTTCGGTTGGGCCTGGTCTTTACGAGATTTTTGAAGTCTTGGGCAAAGATCGTACCTTGGCTCGATTTGAGCGCGCGCGCTCCATGGCCGCTGAATAAAAACTATCCATGAAAACAATGTCTCGCATCCCAGTAGCCATTGTCGGAGCGAATGGATATTCCGGTGAGGAATTGTGTGCGATCCTAGCTCGCCACCCTCAAGTCGAGATCGTTGCGATTACGTCCCGTCAACATGCAGGCAAAGCTGCAGGAGACGTTTTGCCGCGCCTCGCTGGGGTGGGTGACTTTGCTAATCTGGTTTTCACCGAACCGTCGCTTGAAGCCCTTCTGGCCTCAAGCGCGGAGTATTTCTTTTTGGCTCTCCCTCACGGATTGGCTGCGGAATTCGCGTTGCCGCTCTGCCGTGCTGGCAAGAGAGTGATTGATTTGAGTGCGGATTTTCGTCTTCGCGATGCCGGAGTCTATCGCGAGTTTTATGGTGAAGATCATCCCGCGCCTGATGTTTTAAAAACCGCTGTTTATGGTCTGCCTGAACTTCATCGGGAGGCAATTCGCTCTGCACAGCTCGTGGGTTCGGCGGGGTGCTATCCGACGAGCATCTTGCTGCCATTGGTCCCGCTCCTGCGCGAGGGACTTATTTGCGCTGATGATATTCTGGTTTCAAGCGCCAGCGGGGTTAGCGGGGCCGGACGCAAAGCCGATGTCTCTTTGCTTTTTGGAGAGTGCAATGAAAGCCTGCGCGCGTATGGGCTTCCTAAGCATCGTCACCTTTCTGAGATCGAACAGGAGTTGAGTCTGGCTGCCAACAAGCCCGTGGTGATCTCGTTTGCTCCGCATCTGGCGCCAATGACGAGAGGCATCCACACCACCATTTTTGTCAAGCCTGCCGCAGGCATTTCGGGTGAGTCCATCCTGCCTGCGCTCGAGACGGCCTACGCTCGCGAGCCATTTGTTCGTGTGCTCAAAAATCTTCCCGACACCAAAAATGTGACTGGTACGAATTTCTGCGATATTTCCTGCCGCTTCGATGCCCGCACCGGAAGAGTGGTATTGTTGTCAGCGGAAGACAATCTCGTCAAAGGCGCGGCTGGACAAGCTGTGCAGAACTTTAACCTGATGGCCGAGCTCGACGAAACGGCTGGTTTGCTATGAGTGATATTAAAAAAATAAATTGAGGAGTTTGCGCTCCCGAAGGATTTCTTGCTGGTGCCACTGGGTGCGGAATCAAAACCGGTGAGGTGACTCGTGATGATATCGCCGTCGTCTTCTCCGAAGCGCCTTCCCATTCCGCCGCGACCTTCACCACAAACAACGTCAAGGCAGCGCCCGTGCTTGTTTCCGCCTCACATTTGAAGGCAGGTC
>CAMBAQ010000047.1 GCA_945863785.1 Chthoniobacter flavus | reverse complement strand
TGGTCAGGTAAAGGGAGACGACGAATCCAGAATCCGCATAGGTCAAGAGTCGTAGCCCTCCCGTTCCATATCGGCGAGGTTTCCATGGAATTTTTTGGCTCCAAAAATCCTCTGGGAGATGGAATCAAAGTCGGGAGCGGGTGCATCGCTCGTGATGGGAGGTCGCTCAGGGACGAGGCGGGCAACAATCTTTCGCCGCATGGTGATTGCCACATTTTCGCCCTCCTCGATCCAGCGCATGATGGCGGGGAAGTTTTGTCGAATATCTCGGACGCTTGCAGTTTTCATTGTTTCACAGAAATGTTTCACATTATCGAAGAATGTCAATTAGCACTGCGTAAATTTTTCAACCACTCTGGATTCCGGCATTTAGGGGTCCCACATATACATATAAGAGGTTTTGGAACGCTTTTGGGCGGAGTGAACAAGCATCGAAAGGGACTCGCTGATTCCTATCCGCATAGCTGAAGATGCGACGACATTCTCCATTGCACCGGCTGGATTCTTTCTTTTTTAGGAAAAGATGAGCTACCATCTCGGAGTGCTTCAACAATCATGAAATCGACTGCCACACCCGAACAGATTTCTCGGATTATTCGCTATGCGTGGGAGGATCGCACCACGTTTGAGCAGATAGAAGAACGTACCGGTTTCACGGAAAAACAGGTCATCGACGTGATGTCGCGTGAACTGAAGCCATCCAGCTTTCGACTTTGGCGCAAGCGTGTTGGCGGCAGGATCACGAAACATCGCAAACTGCTCGAACAACATTTAAAAGGGCCCATCGACGAGGAATGAGAAGGCCCAACCATTTTCCTGAGGTAAACATCGCTTTAAGCCAAACTGACGATCAGCTTGTGATCGGCGAGGGCAAAGGATTGGGAGAGGACCAAGGCCAATGAGTTTGCTCTCCACGATTCATAATGACGCTACATGGGCGCTTGTCGGTCTGATCTGGACAATTCAGTTGGCCCATTACCCGCTGTTCGCGCAAGTCGGGCAGGATGCCTTTCAAGATTATCACAACCGCTATACAAAACGGATCACTTGGGTCGTGGCCCCACTCATGCTCACGGAAATCAGCACCGCCGCATGCTTGCTACTGATCGCTGATTGCCGTGAGCCATGGTTCCTTGCGAGTCTGGCGCCTCTGGCTTTTATTTGGCTATCCACATGGCGCGTGCAAATCCCTCTGCACGAAAAGCTCGCTAAAGGCTTTGATCCAAGTGCGCACCAGCGTCTCGTAGTCACGAATTGGTGGCGAACAACCGCATGGACCCTGCGAGGATTTTGTCTCATTATGGCTGGCAACTCCTAGCCCACGATTCTTGAGCCATGAGGAGCAAAGGCCCAACGGTGTCTCTCGTTACTTTTTTGAACTCAATTCCCTCCCATATTCATCAAAAAAATCCGCGCGGCGGTGGGATACCTTGAAATCAGGATAATGGAAGACGCTTTGCGGGAATGGGAGTCCCTCTTCCTATGTGGAAATCTACCGCGAAACCTCGCCCAATTTCTCTGGCAAAACGGATAAGCGCACATGGTCAGCTTACACCAAGAATCCACCCCTCAGTAATCGCAGTGGCACGATCAGTCGTCCCCAATTCGGACTGTAAATGGAAACTCAAACTCCCTAAGGCATCGGCTTCACGCAACCAACGCGCGACGCTATAGGCATCATGCTGGTGACTATTCCTTCGCTCTACCGGATAACCACGACTCCATAAAGCCGGATAAACCTCGACGATGACGGATCGGCCCGGCGCTGGCATCCACTCGTCAAACGGCCAGAAGTGAAGTTGGTGGCTGAGTTTCTCGCGAAGAAAACGTAACCAAGGAAGTCCCGCATGGGTGGACTTGGCGACGCTGCCTTGAACGTCAAAATGAAAGACCGACTTGGCGCGACAGCGCTCCTCTGTGAGTCGCCTCCATCGTGCATTTCCACTCCGAGCGGCACCATTGCCATGCAATCCATCGCGAATGAAATCGACATACATACCATCGGCATCTGTCGGCCAATGCAAATGGAAGTCATCAAGGAAGGAGCCCCAATCCAAGGGAAGTTGATGCATTTCGAAATAACGCAACGGAAACGAAAAAGCGTGGTCGATCCCAACGATCGTGGGTGGTCCCTCTTGAAGTGCTACGGCGAGCCACTCAGCAAGCCCTCGACGGGTCCAATACTTTCGAGCACTTGGGGGCGGATGAATTTCCGCGGGAGATTCGGATCGGATTGCGGAATAAACGCGGAGACCAGGGAGACTGCTCGAGGGAGTTTGCGCTCCGGAGTAGTCGATGCCCAAGTAGCGTTCAAAAAGGGGTGTCATGGAAACGAGTCAAGAAAGGGGCAGATTTTTAAGAAGATCCACTGGGACGCCGCTTCGTCATCCGACACCGGTCGCTGCAATATTTGACCTCTTCCCACACTCTCTCCCATTTCTTTCGCCATGCAAAAGGACGCCCACAGACGATACAAGTCTTCTCGGGCAGGTTCGTTTTTTTGATTCCTTTCATGCTTCCTGTGTGGGGGGTAGCGATGGGGAATCGAGTGCGTTCATTTTCCGAAGCGAATCGAGATAGGCGTTCTTAGGTGCAGGTTTTGCTGGCCTCAACTCGGTGGTCAGCATTTTGTCGACGCGTCCGCCGCTCTCGGCGATCAGTTCAGTGATGAGGGAGGCCTCAGGAAGATTTTTCCAATATTTCTTCGGCATCTCGGCTTGCATCGCTCGCACCTTCAGGCGCGCAGGATTGAAAATACTCCGGTAATAGGTCCGCCACATGTCGTCGAGGGCATCGTCATCGGGAGCCGCGCTACGCGAGACGCCGGGAGTGAAGTGAATCGCAGATCCATCCCAATGCACGCACTCGTGAGGGGTGAGAATCGACCAATCCATGCCAGCAAACCGCTTTTCAAAAAAGCCAGCAGCCAAGCGGACAATGCGATATTCAGGCTCAAACCACGCGACAAATTGCTCGCGACCCGTGATTGTGTCGTTGCCCACGAGACGAAATCGGACAAAGGCATGCATCTTGTGAATATCGCGACCGATCGCCTTGCACCACTGTTGGACTTGGCGCATATCGGGATCCGTCGAGATGGCGAGGAGGTGACGCTCCTCGCCATGCGTGAGTCGCCAGAGCACTCGATAGAGCACGCTCCATCGGCGAGCATCGGTGTGAGCAGCAACACTGCGTGCCATATCGAGAAAGGCGGACGGCACATTCGGCACGGCAAAACGAGGCAAGTTCTCGTTTGAGGGACCAAAGAGAGCGGGCTCCTGGGCATCATCAGCCCAAAGCACCTCGGAGGGAGGCACACGCAGGGCAAGAAGTTCGCGAGCGGACTCACGCCATGCCTCAAAAACGGGTTCAATGACGACTGTGCGCATCGCTAGATCTCTCCCGTGCGAGCGGAGTCGATATCACTAGGGACCGCCATCGGCGCATTGAAGTCCAGTTCCGCCTGACGGGGTGGAGGTAAAAATCGGGCGCGCAGTGCGTCATCATCCAACCCGAGTCGCGCAGGATTGTGGTCAGCAGCAATGATAAATGGCATCACTTTTTTCATCGGCACACGCAGACGCAGGAGATCGGCGAGCCGAAGTCGTGTATATCGTCTCGCGCTAAGAATGCGGTTCACATTTCGCACACCAAGCCCAGGGACACGAAGCAGGCTTTCGCGTGAAGCCTTGTTCACATCGGCGGGAAAAACCGCGCGATTGCGGAGCGCCCACGCGAGCTTGGGGTCAAGGTGGAGGTCGAGATTGGGCGAGGCGTCCGTGGTGATTTCATCAACCCTGAAACCATAAAATCGCAGCAACCAATCCGCTTGATAAAGCCGGTGCTCACGGACCAGTGGCGGAGCCTTGATCGGGAGCAGCAATGAGGGTTCTGGAATCGGACTGAATCCCGAGTAATACACTCGTCGCAAATGGTAGTCGCCATAAAGCACATCGGCACGCCGCAAGATCACCGCATCGGTGGAATCATCGGCCCCCACGATCATTTGCGTGCTCTGCCCAGTCGCAAAAGGGGGCGGCTTGGGCGCATCCGGCTTCCGCTTGTCAGCGTGGCGCTCGTCGATTTTGTTGCGGATGTGACCCATGGCATCCTGCGTGCGTGCGAGATTTTTTTCCGGTGCCAGCTTTGTGAGGCCTTCCTGCGTGGGCAACTCGATATTGATGCTAATGCGGTCCGCGTAGCGTCCGGCCAGTTCAATCAGAGACGGTGAAGCCTCGGGAATGGTCTTCAGATGGATGTAACCTCGAAAATGATGCTCCTCGCGCAACTTCCGCGCGACATCGACGACCAGCTCCATCGTGTAGTCCGCGCTGCGAATGATGCCGCTACTGAGGAAAAGACCTTCAATATAATTGCGCTTATAAAAATCGAGCGTGAGCTGCACTACTTCATCGGGAGTAAAGCGGGCACGCTGCACATTGCTTGAGCGGCGATTGATGCAGTAGTGGCAGTCGTAGAGACAGGCGTTCGTAAGAAGCACCTTCAACAGCGAAATACAGCGCCCATCGGGTGCATAGGAATGGCAAATACCCGCGCCCCCTGTGGAGCCAACTCCCTTGCCTCCACGTGAGTCCTTGCGAGCGGCTCCGCTACTCGCGCACGAGGCATCATACTTTGCCGCATCGGCGAGGATTTCGAGTTTCTGCTGAAGTTCCATACAAAAATAAGCATGTTAGATACGAGCCATGCCACAACGCGGGAACACATATTTGCGTCTCGATTTGCCTATATCGAACGAATCTCAACGTAATAGCAGCTTACTCCCATAGTTTGATTCTCTTGCGAAAACCGATTACCCAGCCCATGGTAATATCCACATTATGGAAATCCCTCGCATTACCTTGCAGTTAATTGTCGCACTCGGAATCCTGAATGTCTGGTTGCTTCGATCTGGCAAGGTAACCGCCTATCGCGGTGGGGGTGCCAAAAACATGCGTGAGGAATTTGCGGTGTACGGACTTCCATTCTGGCTTTTCTGCGTCATCGGATTTCTCAAGGTCAGCTTAGCGACCGCGCTCATTGCTGGCATCTGGTTTCCACTGATAACCCAACCGGCCGCCATGGGGATGGGGTTACTTATGCTGGGAGCCTTTGTGATGCACCTGAAGGTGAAAGACCCGATTAAAAAAGCCCTACCGTCCCTCACTGTACTTGCGATGTGCGTGGCTATCGTGCTGCTTTAGGAAAGCCTGATATCAGAACGCCTCTAGGCTCAGGTAAACCTGAAGACCTAGATAAAGCAGTGCGGGAATCGTCTGCATTATCGAGTCCTTGATTCGTATTCGGACTCCAACAGCGACGAGCATCATCAGAGCGAGACCGACCGATGAGGCACGTCCGAGAAGCGGTTGTTCAAAGCCCGCCAGCAATCCGACCACGGCGCATAATTGCAGTCCGCCCACCAGTGCGCGCTGCGCTCCCAATCCCCAGCGGGTGAACTCCCCTTTCATGTAGGGTGAAAAAAAACAAGCGGACCCATACACGAAAAATGAGATAGCGGAGAAAAGTATCAGGGCGGTATTCAAGACATATTACCATAGAGCATCTTTAAGCTGATGCCTACATGAGTTGTTCGTGAATCAAGAGCATCTCTTCACGAGCGCATGATAATTTGTGGCGCGCATTGCTTCTCCTGCGATTTCGCAAGAACATGAAAAACCCAATGGATTCGACGGAACAAAACACAGACGTACTGGTCATCGGTGCCGGAATGGCCGGATTGATAGCCGCTGCGGAATTGCAACGCGCCGGTTTACGTGTGCTTATCATCGACAAAAGCCGCGCTGTAGGAGGTCGGATGGCGAGTCGGCGCATTGATGGGGCAACCTTCGATCACGGCGCCCAGTTCATCACCTCTCGGAATCCGCGATTCGCCACCGTGCTTGAGCAAACTCGCCAAAACGGGGCCCTGAAGGAATGGTGTCGTGGTTTTTCTGGTCGTGAGGATGGTCACTCCCGATGGTGCGGAATCCCAGGGATGTCCGCCGTGGCCAAACATCTCTCCGCTGGACTCGATCTGCGCTTAGAAATGCCTGTCACGGCTCTGCAGGCTTGCAAGTCAAGCTGGCGTACTCAAACGGCCAGGGGCGAAACCTACACATCAGCGGCCGTTTTGTTAACGCCACCCGTACCTCAGTCGCTGGCATTGCTCGACGCCGGCGGAGTCGTGCTCACACCAGAAATGCACAAGCGTCTTTCGGCAATCGAATACGAGCGATGTCTTGCCGTCATGGCCATACTCGATTCTCCATCCAGCGTCCCGCGTCCCGGTGCCCTTACGCTGAACGAGGGCCCGATCGCTTGGATTGCGGACAACCAGACAAAGGGCATCTCCAGCGAGCCCGCTCTCACCATCCACGCCACACATGCATTCAGCTTGGAACAATGGGACTGCGACCGAATGGAAAGCGGACGCTCCCTGATCGCCGCTGCGGCAGAATGGATCGGAGAATCCAGCGTAAAGACATTCCAAGTCCATGGATGGAGGTACAGCAAACCCCTCTACGTCGATGAAAGCCCCTGTATTCTCGCACACACTTCCCCACCGCTGGTGATCGCCGGGGATGCCTTTGCTGGGCCAAAAGTCGAGGGCGCGACACTCTCAGGGTGGGCCGCAGCGGAAATGATTCTGAAACTCAGGAACGTATTTTAGCAACCGATCGCGCCGGCTAGACCGTGGAAGAGATCGAAATTTCGAACCGAGTAACAACACGCTTATAGTTCGTGCAAAAATTTGACGGTTGAGGGATGGGCGATCAGCGGCGCGAGACGCCCTACCTATTTTTGATCTTCGGCCAGGGTGAGGAATGTAACTAGCCGCGCATTGACCTGTGTTGCATCTGTGATACTGTTTCCCCATGTCTCAATCCGCAGTAGTCCACGCCAGAATTGATCAAGCAACGAAAACTGCCACAGAGAAAGTGCTGCACACCTTGGGAATGACCCCGACTGAGGCAATTCGATTATTCTACCGACAGATCGCTATCAGAAAGACGTTTCCCTTAGAGTTGCATATTCCCAACACGCTGACCGCCTCCGTGCTCGAAAAAAGTGACATGAACCAGAATATTGAGACATTTGATACACCAGCAGACCTTTACGCCTCTTGGGACAAATGAGGCTCAGCCAGACGAATCAGTTCAAGAAAGATATCAAGCGACAGCAGAAACGAAGTAAGGATCTCTCAAAGCTCAAAGAAGTAATCGATTTGCTTCTTGAGAAGAAGCCATTGCCTCCAAAGAATCGCGATCATCAGCTATCTGGTGAATGGTTGGGGCACAGAGACTGCCATATTGAGCCGGACTGGATTTTGATCTACAAGATCCTCGAAGATGAGCTTCGCTTGGAACGAACTGGAACTCATGCCGACCTATTCTAACCAACCTACGAGTGAGACGCTGTTGGACACAAACTAACCACTCGCGAAGTGCCCTGCGGGGGATTGTTGGCATTCCTGACTTCCACCAGCGGCACGCAGCGCCGGCTAGACCGTGTATTGGAGGGCCATGGAGCGGGCGATCGAAGCGATGCGCTCGCAGAGGGCATTTGGCTCGAGAACCTTGGCGTGGTTGCCCCAGCCGAGGATCCAGTTTTCCAAATCCGGCGCGAGGCCGACCTCGAGGGTCATTTCGGAACCTCCTCCGGCGAGGGGTTTGATTTTTTGAGATTTGTGCCAGACCCGCTCGGCGGCAAGGCGCGTAGCAAAGGCATCGAGACGAATCACGACCCGACTGGGCTTGGGTGTCTCGAAGGCCGAAAAACTCCCATCCATCATCGATTCCATAGAAAAATCCGCCGGACGCTGAAATTTTTGTTTGAGGATTTTGGGAGCACTCAGACGGGTGATGGCGAAGGTGCGACGTTGCCCCCGGACGAGGTCGTGACCGATGAGATACCATTGATTATCGATACAACCGAGATGGTAGGGCTCCACGCGGCGACGCTCGGACTTAGGACTATTCAGCTTGTGATAATCAAACTCCACGGTCACCTGCTCGAGTACAGCTTTGGTTAAAATATCAAAAACCCGCAACTCCTGAATGGCCTGGCCAACGGGACGGAAGGAGACCGCTTCGCCTAACTCCTGAATCGAAAAAAATCCCTCCTCCTCCAAATTAGAAGTCATTTTTTCAAAGGCCGACTGCAGCGGTTTCTCAAAAGCCGTGCCACGATACTGCTCGAGGGATTTCTGGGCAACGAGGAGCGCGACCAACTCGCCCTGCGACATTGTCACATGCGGGAACGAGGAGACCGGCTTGCTGTAATAGAATCCGCGATGGTTGCCGTCGTAGTCGATCGGGAGCGACATCTGATCCCGCATGAAATCCAGATCCCGCTGGACCGTCTTGTAGGAAACCTCAAACTCCGTCGAGATCGTCGTGCAATTCGGATACTCCCCCTGCCGGAGCATGTCGTGAATCTTCAGCATCCGAGCGATCGGCGGCCGGGACTTCCTTAAATGGTCTTCGCGACGAGCGGACTTCGGCTTATTGTAAACCGTGAGGTTTAATTCCGCAGCGGTTGCTGGTTGGGCTGCTTTTTGGGAACCCGTCTTCACGGATTTGGGAGCGTAGTCAGCGTCTTTCACAATAGGAACAGTAGCTAGTTTTTTGGCGCAGGAGGGAAGCCCCGAAACCCTCGGCCCACACAGCTACAGACGCCCCTATTTGCAGGAGCACGATCGAAAAGGAAACAACTGGATGCAGGGGATCGGGTATCTCGGGCACTGGGGAGCTATATTCCCGAGACCCCGTTCCTGACAAGCTACTTCAACCGCGCCATGAACATGCAGGGCTCGCCCTTGGCATTCACGATGGACATTTTGTAGCTCGGCACGCCGGTCTTGCCTGAGGGATTTCCCCAAACGACCTTGAAATCTTTTTTGCAATCCGAGCAGTGGATCATTTTTCCCTCCGCACAGAGTTGCATGGCCTGATTTTTGTCTTTGATGTCAACGAGCGTCACGCTGTTCGAGGCCTTGCAGACGATCACGACCTTGTCAGCTGGCTTCAATTTTTCAAAATCCGATTTTTTTGAAAGCATCTCAGATGGTCCTCCTTTGGATGGAGGGTATGCGTTGGCGCTGCTGCTGAAGGCCAGAACGGTGAAGATGGCGGCAAGGATAAGAGGAATCGGTTTCATAGTTTTTTTGGGTTTGAGTTGGTGGTGGCTCTAGCGAGCTCAATGAAAACCCTAGCTAACTGCCCTCGCGCATCTATGGGGTCTTCGCCCCGTTTCCTATGGCGCGAACAAAGGAAGGTTCTCACCCCATGCCCACAATGCCATTTCCTCGGCATCGTGATACCCAGCATGATTACCAAAAAATACACTCGGCGAACTCGCTCGCAGGACTGGAGAAAGAGGACGCCATGAATGGCTACACTGTTTGGCCCGGCCACCCAACCCCTCTAGGAGCAACTCCGAATGGGGAAGGCGTCAACTTTGCCCTCTTTTCCGAGAATGCGACACGGGTGGAACTCTGCCTGTTCGACGGGACACCTCCCATGAACGAGATCGCCCGCATTCCGCTACCGGAAAAAACCGATCAAGTATGGCATGGCCAAATTCCGATTGCGAAACTGGATCAAGTCTATGGCTACCGGGTCTATGGACCTGATGAGCCGACTTCGGGCCACTGTTTCAATCCCGGCAAAGTGCTGCTCGACCCATATGCGAAATCTATCGCGCGGGACCTTAAGTGGCACCCCGCCATTAACGACCCCCTTTTGGATAGCGGTCCCTTTGCTCCGCTCGGGCGGGTGAGCCAAGTCCCTTTTGACTGGAACGGCACACCGGCACCGCGCATAGCGTGGCACAATACGGTCGTCTATGAGCTTCATGTGAAAGGCTTCACGAAACTTCATCCGGAAATCCCGGAGAACTTGCGCGGCACCTATGCGGGACTTGGCTCCGAACCAGCGATCAAGCACCTACGCAGTCTTGGAGTCACTGCAGTGGAACTCATGCCCGTGCACTACCACATCGACGACCTGTCGCTCATCGAGCGGGGACTCACAAACTACTGGGGCTACAACACAATGGGCTACTTCGCTCCTGACCCCCGCTACTGCTCCACAGGCACGACGAATACCGTCAACGAATTCAAATCCATGGTCCGCTCGCTCCATACGGCGGGTATCGAAGTGATCCTCGATGTCGTTTACAACCACACCGCCGAGGGCAATCAAAACGGACCGATGCTTTCCTTCAAGGGGATCGATAACTCCTCGTATTACCGCCTGCTGGAGGATCGGAGAAAATACCTAGACTTCACCGGATGCGGAAACTCCCTGAATGTCGCCCACCCCCGCGTCCTCCAACTCATCATGGACTCACTTCGATACTGGGTGCTGGAAATGCACGTGGACGGATTCCGGTTCGATTTGGCCAGCACCTTGGCGAGGGAACTCTGGGAGATGGACCGCCTGGGTGCCTTTTTCGACATTATTCATCAAGACCCCATCCTCTCCCAAGTGAAGCTCATTGCGGAACCATGGGATCTCGGTCCAAATGGATACCAAGTGGGAAATTTTCCCGTCCTTTGGAGCGAGTGGAATGGCAAATACCGCGATTGCATTCGCCGCTTCTGGAAGGGCGATGGCGGCAATGTCGGCGAATTGGCCTCGCGTCTCTCGGGTAGCAGCGACCTCTACCGACAGAATGGCCGCCGCCCCTATGCGAGCCTGAATTTCATCACCTGTCACGACGGGTTCACTCTCGCCGACCTCGTCAGTTACAATGGCAAGCACAACGAAGCCAACGGCGAAAATAACCGGGACGGGACGGATGTAAACGACAGTTGGAACTGCGGCGTGGAAGGCCCAACGAATAACGCCAAGATCCGCTCCCAGCGCCTTCGTCAGTGCCGCAACTTCCTGACCACCCTCATCCTCTCGCAGGGCGTTCCCATGATCTTAGCCGGTGATGAAATGGGGCGAACCCAACTGGGCAACAACAACGCCTTCTGCCACGACTCACCACTTTCTTGGCTTAACTGGAATCTCGACTCCGAAGAAAACGACCACCTCGAGTTCGTTCGCAACCTCCTAGAACTTCGCCGACTTCAGCCCGTCTTCCACAGGAGGAATTTTTTTCAAGGCCGAGCGATTCATGGCACGGACAGCAAGGATCTTTACTGGCTGAAACCCGACGGATCAGAAATGTCGGAGTTGGATTGGGCCTCACCAAATGCCCGATGCCTCGGCATGGGACTCCTAGGCGACCAAATCGAGGAAAACGGGGATCACGGCGAACCGATCACAGGCGATTCCTTTCTCCTTCTTTTCAATGCTGAAGACGCCGTCGTGCCATTCGTCCTAGGGGCAAGACAACGGCATGTCGCTTGGACACTCATTTTGGACACCAGTATGCCGCCGACATCATTTAAACTCGGAGTCTATTCCCACATGGCCAACTTCCCCCTCCAAGCCAGATCTATCGCGATTCTGCAACCCCACTACGCACCATTCGCGTGAAAAATTGTAATCCTGTGCTTAAAAGCCTCGCCGCTCACATAACGGGGATGTCAGGCTAGCAAATCCTATCACGGCGTTCCAAAACTATCGCTGAATTGAAATTCAAGTGAATGCCGGATGACCCTTTTTAAGTAAAACGCATCTAACAACCTAGCGCAATTCACTTCCATTGAATCCGCTTCATTAGCGCTTTTTGATGCCTTGCAGCGTGGAGGACTGCGGCCCCCAAGTCGGAGTAAACCTCCGGCAAAACGACAACATTCCAGCTCACGAAACGAAACTTGCGCGAAGTCGCTCCGCCATGTCTCTCATCGGAATCGCCGCAGACGGATTAGCTTGGTGGGTTGAAAGGCGCTGCTCAATCAAGATCAACTCGCTCGGTGAGATTCCTGGTTCATCCAATTCCTGCACATTTCTGAGCAACTCCTGCCTTTCGCTCGATGTAAAGTGCGGCAACTCCTCAAGTACCTGTGCGATGCTCATAGTCTCTCATCTACCACTACCAGTTCGAAAATCGAATTTATTTTTTCATCTG
>CAMBAQ010000046.1 GCA_945863785.1 Chthoniobacter flavus | reverse complement strand
GGGCACAGTGCGTCCCGCCTGTGTGCGTTGTTGTGCTCCTTGGTTCCGATGGGGAGGGTGCGAGCAAGTGGCCCAGTCTCAAAACGGCCGAGACGGCCGTCCCCCCTTCTTTTGCGCTGCAAAGTCTAATTTCAAAGTGACAATGGTATAAACCGTGGCATAAGGCCACTGCCGAGAATCGGATCTCGTCTTTCGGCCTCTTCATGCTCGTCACCCTTGACTACCGCAAAAATCCGTAAGGCCTCGGGAAGGACCCTCGTTTCGCATGGTCCAAATAGCCGAACATCGAGAGCTGAGGAGGATGGGAAATTCAGAATTACATCGTGGCGCTTTTGCCGCCTAGTTTGAGTGCGTCGCGGAGGCGTTGTTGGGCGGTGCGGCCTAGGGGGATTTCTTGATTTGTTTTGTCGAGGATGAGGGAGGCTTCGTCGCGAGATTTGCGATCGAGGTGGACTGGGGCTTGGAGGTTGAAGATGAGTGAGCGGTCGAGTCGGATGAAGGGTGGAGAGGGGAGGAGTTTTTCGTATTGTCCGAGGGCAACGCAGATCATGAGGGGCGGGGAGTTTTTGAGGAAAACACGGGTGAAGTCGCCCTCCGCTTGCAGCACGAGAAGGTCACGCACGGGGATAGTGATCGTTCGCTGGGGTGTGCGAAGGCAAATGTGGTCTTGGGGCGAGAATACGGGTTCGGGTTTAGGGGCCAGTGACGGTGCGCAGGCGACCTGCAGGCGCTGCACAGCTTGGGCGAAGCGGGCGGGTTTGACGGGTTTGAGTAAGTAATCCACCGCGTGGATGTCGAAGGCCTGGATGGCATGCTCTCCGTCGACATCGCCTCTTTCTGCCAGTGACAGAATACTAATAAGCGAATTCAGAGATCGATTTGCAGCAGCCCAATCCGCCGCGCATGCTGGTTCTATCACGAGCCTTTCGGATATCTGTGCTGGAGCAAGGGCGGCTCATGATGCCATCGTTGCAAATTGGCACTTCAATACGGTTGGAAACAACTGGATTCACTTCAATAACATGGGAGAATGGGGAGAAGCCTACCTTGATCGCGCCGCCGGCGACCTTTATATTCAATATTGTAACAACCGCGTGGCGGCCTATTACGGGCAAGCCTTCTTGGATAATCACAGTGAAATGCTCACTGGTGTTGGTAACAGAACTTACACCATCACTTTTGCCGCGGACCAGATTCCACAATTCGAGCGATTCTGGTCCATCACCGCCTACACAAGCGATGCGATTGAGCTCGTTCCAAACGCGGCTAACAAATATGCGGTTGCCTCCTACACGCCTAATCTTGTCACAAATACAGATGGCTCCATTACAATCACTTTAAAAACGATTGGCGCTAACGAAACGACTGTTCCTGCAAATGTGTTGCCGATACCAGAGGGCCGCTTCTCCGTTATGCTGCGCGTTTATGCCCCGCTCGGAACAGCGCTGGATGGCACCTATGTCCCGCCTGCCGTGGTTTACGAAGATGGAAAGACATCGATCAAGCCGATCCCATCATACTCTAAAGAGAATGCGAACGATTGGTGGGGTGGGCTCAAATCTACTGAAACGACTCAAAACCAGTCGAGTAGCGTAGCCTCGACATCAGTAAAAGCCACCGAGCAGAAATCAAAGAAAAACGGGGTTAAAGGAAAATCCTCCGCTGACAAGAAAGCCAACAGCGGATCGAAAAAGACTTCTTCCAAAAAAACGACGGCTTTGTTGAAAAAGTCGTCAGTCAAGAAAGCCTGATTTCCTCTCAAGCCTAAGGTGGAGTTATTTCTTCACTAGGCCAGTGAGGCAGGCTCCACCTTACCGATCCGTTGATGATAAGGAGCAGAGGCAAGGGATTTTTCAGAGATCCCAATCCAATCTCGTGTTGGAATGCCTCAGGCCAGTATAAAGAACTCTATGAGGAGTATATCGAAGCCCATTTTAGCCTTGGGGGTTATTGTCGTCTTTCTTTTGGGGGCTATTCTCCACCTGACTCGGCACTCTCCAAGGCAAGAGGTCCAGCAGGAAAAAGAATCTGCGCGCCCCGAGAGAGAGCAGCCAAACAGTAAAAAGCACGTTCGGGCTGAACCAGAGACGATAGCCATGACTCCAAAGCCAAGTCCGATTGCAAAGGCGACGACGGAAAAAAAGGAAATGGCGCGCGCTCAGCAACTCCTCGGCTCTACGAGTGAACTACACCGCATCGAGGGCCTTAAACTTTTGGGGGCCTATCCGAGCCCGATGAATGAGGTGATCTTGGTAGGTTATCTCAAGAGCCAAGAAAATCCGGAAATCAGAAGCACCGCCGCGCTCGGTCTATCTACCTTGGGAAAACCCTCGGCATCGACCATTGATGCGCTACTTAGCACGTTGGAGGATTCATCGGAAGATGTGCGCTTCAGCGCCTTGTCCACCTTGGAAGATTACTTAATTCTGGTGAAGCAAGATCCCTCTGCTCATCAGAGGATTCGTGATGGCTTGCGCGCCAAGCTGCAGTCGAATCGACTTCAAGCCGACATTCAAAAAGATATCGACGACATTGTCCACGACCGGTAGGCAGGACGCATTCTCCGGACTATAAAAGGAGCCACTCCAAGCAGGTGGCCGCTTACTTTGGCAAAGCATCAAAATCCATGTCCATGATGTTCGCCGGAGCTTGCCGGGCCTGCATGAATGCGGTCATCTGCTTCATATAGGGATCCACATGGTGGAAGAATTTTTTGTAAGAAGCGCAGAGGTAGTTTAAGCCGTCCTCCCCGTCGGGAGTCTTTGTGAAGCGGTGTTTCGGGCACTCGCCATGGCAGGCGAATCGCACATCGCATTCGCGGCAAAATTTCGGAAGCGTCGAGGATTTGGCTTCGCCGAATTGTTTTTGTTTGGCCGAATTCACCATGCTCGCGATCGACTCGTTCATGATATTGCCCAATTGGAATTTGGGATAAACAAAGTGGTCGCAGGAGAACAAATCTCCATTGTGCTCGAGGGCGAGGCCTTCTCCGCAATCTTTGAGAAACAGGCAGAGTCCAGGGCCATGGCCGGACCAAATGCCGAGAGAGACATCGAACATTTGCACGAAAACCTTGCCCACATCCCGCCGCACCCAAGCGTCAAAAATGGAAATCAGAAAGTCGCCATACATTTCGCCGGGTACACTCCAGCGAGTGACGGGTGATTCCGCCTGCCCTGGCTCTGGAGGCTCGGCGTAGTCGAGGCCGCTGGATTTCTCGCCAGGCGCGGGTAGTCGCTCAACGAGGGGAATGAATTGGATGTAGCCGGATCCCGCCTCGCGCAGGAAGTCATAGACCTCGATGGCATGTTTAACATTGGTGGCGCTCACGACGGTGAGTGTATTGAACTCGACCCGATGTTTTTTTAGCAACTCCAAGCCCTGCATAACGCGGTCGAAGGTGGGTTTCTGGCCCTTGTCCACACGATAAGTGTCGTGGAGGCGTCGCGGACCGTCGATGCTAAGCCCGATCAGAAATTTATTCTCGGCAAAAAATTGGCACCATTCGTCGTTAAGAAGAGTTCCATTCGTCTGCAGCGTGTTGTTGATAACGCGGGCGGCAGAGTATTTTTTTTGCAACGCCACGATTTTGCGAAAGTATTCCAGTCCCAATAATGTGGGCTCGCCGCCCTGCCAGGCAAAGGTCACCTCAAAGGTATTTTGGGATTCGATATATTGCTGGATGTATGCCTCCAGCACATCGGGTTTCATTCGAAAGTTCTCGCCCTTGGGATAAAGGGATTCCTTTTCGAGGTAATAGCAATAGGTGCAATCGAGATTGCAGATCGGGCCAATGGGCTTGGCCATGACATGGAAGTTCTTGGAAACGGGCGATTGCGTATTCAAAGCGAACTTTGATCCTACAAGTGCATTTTCTTAACGCAAAAAGGTTTTTTGCGATTGCCTGATTCACCGACTTTTTGGCCTGATTCGCAGAATTCTCCTATACTTAATGGGGGATTGACCGTAGTCAGAGGATTCTGCCATCACAGCGGTCAACCTTCAGAAGTTTTTCCAGATTCCACAAATTAGACAAAATAGTGACTATGATCAACGACCAGCCACCCATCATCGCGACCGAAAAAACCAAGCCCCTCTTTGATCAAGTCAAGCGCCGCGACTTTTTAAAAATGGTCGGCGGCGCCGGCGCGCTCATGGCGGTTCAAGGCGCAGTTAATCTCTGGCCTTCCGCAGCGGAAGCAGCTGATTCCATTGCCCAGCGCCGCAATATTATATTTTTCACCACCGATCAGCAACAGGATCTCCGCTGGTTTCCCGAAGGATGGGAGGAAGCCAACCTGCCCGGCCTGACACGCCTCAGAAACAAAGGCGTCTCCTTCACCCGCGCCTACACAAACACAGCCATGTGCACCCCCGCCCGCACGACGCTTTTTACGGGCCTCTACCCAGCACAGCACAGAAATTTTGATACGCTCTCCGAGGGCATGAGCCAATCCATGGAAGAGCACCAGCTTGACCCGACTCTTCCAAACATAGGAACAATTTTCAAGGCAGCAGGGTATGATGTCGTCTGGAAAGGCAAGTGGCATATGAGCAAGGGCGTTGATAACCCCGATGACTCTTCCACCTCGGATGACATCGCACGCTATGGAATGAATAAATGGAACTCCCCCGATGCGGGTGGCGATGCCAAAATGCCCAATTACGGTGGAGGAAATCCGGATAATGATGGAAGATATTTTGATGGATCTAAGTGGATCAAGGAGACTGGTCCCACCAAGGAGCAGTTTCTGGCTAATCCCGAATTAATTTTCACTCAAGCTGAAGGCACTCCAGATCCAGAGGCGGAACTGGAAAGCGCCTACGCTTTCCTCAAGGAAAAAATCGCCAATCCTGGTGGGAATCCCTTTTGCCTCATGATCTGCTTGATCAATCCACACGATGTTCTCGGATGCCCCGGCATTTCCGTCGCAGATGGCGGGAACGGAACTTATATCGAGGGCGGGTATTGGAGTTATGATGGTTATTATACAGGCAAGTTAGGTTCGGGCGTTCACCCTTATTCAGATTCTCCTTGGTCGGAGCATACAGGACCAATCGAAGCAGACGGCAAGGATCTACGAATTCAAGTTCCGCCAACAGCAGATGAAACCTTAGTTTTAAACCTAAAACCCACTTGTCAAGAGGAATTTAAGATTGCAAGCGCCGGCCTTGGCCCGGTCAATACCAACGCAAAAAAGCTGAAATACCTGAACTTTTACGCGAATTTGATGAAAATGAACGATCGCAAGTTGGTCAAGCTTTTGGATTTACTGGACGGTCAAGCTGTCGGCGTTGATCCACTTGAGGCCAGAAAGCTTCGGGATAATTCCTGGACCATTTTTTCCTCTGACCACGGAGACGGCGCCATGACGCATGGTGGATTGCGTCAGAAATCGTTCATGTGCTATGAGGAAGTGCTGAACATTCCTCTCATTTGGTCGAATCCTGTTGACTTTCCAGCAGGCCAAGTCTGCGACCAGCTGGTCTCGCATGTCGATTTTCTTCCAACGCTTTGTTCGCTGGTTGGAATTGATACCGCAGGTTATGATTTAAGAGGCGTTGATTATAGTCGGTTGATCAAGGCTCCCGCCGGTCCGCCGGTTCAAGATGCCATCCTCTTCACTTTCGATGATATCTACTGCGGACAGGAAGAATCGAGTAATCCCAACGGACTCGTCAACCCGCCCAATCGCCTCCGCACTTTGATCGAGAAAGATTACAAATACGCTTATTACTTTGATGGCAATGGAGTGAAAGCACCACAAAGCGAGTTTTATGATCTTCGCAGCAAAGCAAATGGCGGGACGGATACCGATCAAGATAATGGCTTAAGCGGCACAACTGGAAAGGCTGCGGAATATACGAACTACTCGGAGTGGGCAGAGAACAAGAGAACTGATAAAAAAGCCACCCCTGCCCTTGTGGCTAAACGCTCTGAGATGGAGGCGAAATTGAAAATCGCCATTGATACAAAACTCACGCCCTTGAACCAAAGGCCAGCTGTGCCACCCGAAGATTTCCAAGTCCAGCATTTTGAGTATATGGATTCCGGGACCCTTAAAAACAAACTGCAGATCACTTGGCTCTCCCGTTCAAACACCCAATACCAGTTGCAAACTTCAACTGATCAAATGACTTGGAGCCCTGTAAAAGATTCAAGTAAGAAAGTTATGCCGCCAATCGCGGGCAATAATGGCCCAGTATGGGTGACATATGCTGTCACTGACCACAAGGCCTTCTATCGATTGGCTTGGTTCCCCAAAACAGAGGAAAACGCACCAGAACCCACTTCCGTTAGGGTTTAAAAGAAATCATATTTTATGAAGAAATCTATTCTCGCCCTCCTCGCAGGCGTTCAACTTGTAACCATAGCCCTTGCTGAAGATTCAGGTATTTCCGATGCCACTGGAGGGCAACAATATATATCCATCGGAGCGAATGCCATAGGCATTGTCGCACCAGAGTTTCAACCCCCTTCTGTTGCTCTTTTTTCCATCTCAAGCGTATTGACATCGGGAAACAACACAACTCTGACTCTCGTTGGCAACCCTCCGCGCGATTCCTACAATGCTCCTATTTTGGCAGATGCATACAACCAGAAGGTTTATCCTGTTTATTACGCATTGGTAACAGACGGCTCATCAACGGGAAACTTTTACACCGTGATATCTAATACGGCGACGCAAATCGTCATCGATTCCCAAGGTGAAACTCTATCCTCGGCAAGTATTAAATCCATCGATGTGCGGCCCTATTGGACGCTCGAAACCCTTTTCCCAGCCAGTGGAGCCGGTGCGGCATTCATTGCGACAAGAAATACAGAAAATATCATGACCAAGCTGATTCTCAGCCCGGTCACAGTAACAGAAGTTCAATTGCCGCAAAATCAAGGGCAAAAGTTTTACTTCAGCCATTCATTGATGAACTGGGTGCGAGATGACGCCCCAACTGTCGCAGCAGGTAAAGTTCCCGTACCACCAGGCCGATACCTGTATATCCAAAATACCGGTATCGGGAGTTTTTCCATCGATGCCTACTTTGCAGGAACCGTGTTGAAAACGCCATTCCGCATTACCCTCTATTCCTCACCGACAGAAAATCTGAAAACACTCTTTGCCCTTCCGCGAGCGTCTTCGTATTTGCTTTCAGATATTGGTCTTAATGATGCAAATTTTTCTCCTTCGACCTCCGCATCGTTAAAAGATGTATTGTTCGTGGGTGATGCAGATGTCGGATTGTCAGGCACATATTATAGATCCGGCGCGAACTGGTATGCTGTCGGATCTCCAATGCCAGTCAATCCAACCCTATCCAGTGGAACGCCCTACGCAGTTAAAAAAGCCAGCAACGCAAGCGGCGATAAGGCGCTGTTGAACATGAACAATATTACCACTTCCAGTGGAACAAGCTCAAATACCTCTAATGCGGACGCGAGCGGTTCAAATACAAACAATTCTATCACAGCCGCGAAAACAGCAGCTGAAGTCAAAGCCCTCATCAGCAGCAAAGTCCAGTCCGCCTTGGCCGAAGGTTCACCAGAGGCACGGAGCACAAGCGATGTGGCGGCGATCTTGGGCGTGTCAAAATCCAACTTGTCCCAAGCTTTGAAGTTGGCGCCGGCTGGAATCAAATCGTCCAATGGAAAAATCAACATATCCAAACTTCGTAACTTCTTTTCCAAAAACTCGAAAGCAGTCAGTTTGCTGGCAGGGAAATCGACATCTAACAGAAGTGTAAAAAACTCAACCAGAAAAAATAATAAGTAAACCTTAATTCACAAATGAAACAACCACTTCTAGCACTGGCTTTTCTGGCCGTCACATTGACATTAAACGCAAGTTTATACGGACAAGGATTCTCTGAACCTTATTGTGGAGAGAAGGAATGGGAGAAATACACACCCACTCCGATCGATTCATCGAGTCCCAAGCTCCATCAAGGAATCGGAAAGGAACGGGCTGACGAACTTGCCAAAATCTTTGGGATTGAAAAAAGGAAATGTCTCAGCTCGATGAATTTTTTAAAATTAATCTCAGGCAGCGGAGTCAGCGGCAATATGACAGAAACTCTCATTTTGAACGTAGCAACCAATTGGTTTATCAACTCCAAAGATAATCCAATCATCTGCAATATCGATGGCGTTCCAACCCCGATCGTGCTTGGCAGCTATGGGCTCATGGTGAATGAGAATGGGAAACTTCAAAGCCTCGCGCAGGACACCTCGCCATGCAGAGAAGCCAATGCGCTTCTGGCCCCTGGTGGCTATTTGCCCATATGGTTTAAAGCGAATGGCGCTGAAGATTCCATGATCATGTTTTGGGCATCCAAGGCTCTTAGGGACGGGGTTATTTATGGAAGTATATCCCAAACCATTGCTGAGAAAAATGCCGAACTGGTAGAATATAAGTCAGGTGTCTCGTCGGCATATGTCGGGATGTCGATGATTCCGCCAATTTGGATCGTTAATTTTATAGCGGTCTATGTGTTAGACCCAGATTTAGCAGCGCTCATGCCCGCTTATTGGACTCCAATACCGAAGGAAGTGAAAGAAGCCTTAATTAAAAGTAAAGAAGGACAAGTCGACTACAAAGATTTTAAGCAATACTTGGTTCAATAAATCCGATAAAAAGCAACTAAGTAACATTCTGAATAACCAAAAGACACAGACGATGAATAAAATCACTTTTACTCTTTCCTTAGCGGTGGCATTTGTTGGGAACACAGCCCTGTTTGGGCAAGGATTCACTGAACCGTATTGTGGATCAAAAATATACGAGCGTTATGCGCCGACTCGGGTTGAGTCGACAGACACCCGAAAGATCAATCTGCCAATCGGTCAAACTAAAGCCGACGAGCTGGCGAAGGCTTTTGGACTACAAAAAGACAAATGTTTCACACCCATACAGTTTTTTACCTTTATTACCGGTGGCGGTTACGGAGGTAATTTGACTAATGCATTGATGATCGCAGATGCTACCCTCATCCTGACAAACACGAAACAAAATCCCATCGTTCGCAACATAAATGGCAATGCAACCACTATTGTCCTAGGGAGCTATGGATTAACCGTCAATGAGGATGGATTGCTCGAAAGCTGCGCGCAGAAGACCTCCCCATGCCGGACTGTCAACGCAATTCTTGCTCCAGGAGGATGGATGGATAACTGGTGCAAGGCAAATGGTGCCACAAAATCGCTTGAAAACCTATACAGCTTAGCTTACACAACGGAAGCAGTTTATAGTGTCTTATCGCAAAATAATTCAGGCGAAGCGCAGTTGGTATCATACAACCTGACGAATAGCTCTTCAGTGAAAGTTGGAATGTCGATGATACCCCCGCTCTGGATCGTCAATTTTTGTTTGATTTACACGCTAAATCCTGAATTGGCTGCGCTCATGCCTGCTTATTGGACTGATATCCCACAACAGGTTGCAACAGACATAATGAATAGTCCCGAAGGACAGGTTAGCTATAGTTACTATCAGCAATACTTTCCTGCGCAAAGCATGGTAGATGAAGATAGCTCTACCCCCTCATTGCTGCCTATAACGACTGCGCTTGCTTCGGACTTCAGTAGTAAAATCCAGAAAGCGTTGGCGCAAGGTTCTGCAAACACACGGAGCGCGAGCGACATTGCGTCCATTTTGGGCGTGTCAAAATCCAACTTGTCTAAGACCCTAAAATTAGCGCCAGCCGGCATCAAATCATCCAATGGAAAAATTAGTCTCTCAAAACTCAATAAATTCCTTTCCAAAAAATCCAAAAACACGTCCCTATTGACAGGTGAAACTAGAAAAAGAGTTAAAAATAGTAAATAAAAGCCAACCAAAAATGAAATTAAAATATTTCAAACCATTTAGAATTATAAATATGCACTTTTTAATCACCTTAGTAACTATTGCTATCTTTTCCTCAATAGCTCGAGCAGACAACAACCCCTGCATTATGCAATGGGGTATTGCGGATGAGTATGGCTTTGCCTTGCAAGTGACCGGCGGGACTCCTTATACGGGTCAAGATTTGAATCCTCCTGTCGGGACAATACTCGTTCCGAGTTCAGGTGCCAGTTGGGGTTACGCTATATTCAATTCATTAAACATGAATATTTGGGCTGCGAATGGAACTCCCTTGGGAAGCATTACCGCAAAAACAAAATATGTAACCTCTGGCGATGTGCCGCCACCAGGGATTGCATCTGGGCAGAATTATCCGTATTCTTCTGGGAATTTTAGTGGATCCACCTATCTCCAGGGTGCAACTCTTCAGTTTACTTACAATGCATCAAAAAGCACACCTGGTAACGATCCGTGGTCCGAGCGTTGGTGGTATGATTTAAGTATCTATCCTGCGAGCTTTAATCTAGGGCCAGCAGTGATTTCGAACGCCGGGTGGTCGAATGGACTGGGCAACTCCGAAGCGATCGGAGTCTCCGGGTTGAATTTCTGGGGAATTGATTACGGCATGGATTTCATACCCAACACCTCAGACCCTGATGATTATCGGTGGTATGCAGAGGACGGTGCCATCTGGCAATCCACGAAAAATATTAAAGGGTATGGTTCCGGAAGCCGAGCTTATGCAGTCCAATTAACACAAAATGCCACAACAGGCGAATGGAGCGGCGCAGCGGGAACCGGAGTGGCTTATGATGGCTGCTGGCAAATCGATATCAAAATTGGGTCGTCCGGCACCCTCAACACATTGGTCGGTGGAGCCCAGACATTTTGTGAAACCTTCTATCTTGCCGAGCGCAGCGCATTGTATCCTGGAGTGGCTAATTATTTGGACGGGAGCAGTGCCGGTGGGTCGGGGAATAATTCGCAATACGGCCGGGAAATTGATGTTATGGAAACAAGCTGGAACGGCTATGGCGCGACACCGAGCACGGCTCCTGGGCCCCAAGTCAATCTCCCAAATGGAAACACAACGGGCTGGTTGCAGAGTCCAGTAAATGGGCAGAATGGGGTCAACCAGAAAGCTGCAAGCTGGTCAGATGTTGGCGGGGCGCCTACATCCGATTTTGTGACTTTTGGTGTTCTCATTCAGGATGATCAAATCTGGTTTTACGCCAACAAACCGAACGGAGACCAGTGGTATAGTATTGGCCCGATCACCAAAACCAATACTGCGTATCAGCAAGAAGGACCATTTGTTCCGTATATTGGAACATGGAACAATACTAATCCTTCGACCAGCGCACCGGACGGGGGTTTTGTCACTGGGTATAAGAATTTCGTATATGTGGCGAACTCGGACGCAAAAATCGCCGGTTTTAATCCCAAGGATAATCCAGAAAAATTTGGTAGCGTCCTGAAGCCCATCATGGTGAATTCCAAAAAACCAACTCCATCGACAAACACATCTCTCTCGAATGCCTCAACAGCAAGCGAGATCAAAAGCCTCCTCAACATGAAAATTCAAGTTGCTCTGGCCCAAGGCTCAGCAAATGAACGAAGCGCAAGCGATATTGCAACCATCTTGGGTGTATCCAAATCCAACTTGTCTAAGGCGTTGAAATTGGCGCCAGCCAGCGTCAAATCATCCAACGGAAAAATCAACATCGCCAAGCTTGGCAAGTTCATTTCCAAAAATTCCAAAGCCGCCAGCATGTTGACCGGTAAATCCACAGGCAAATCCAAAAAAAGTTAGGGTAAGCAGTCAGCTTAAAAGAGAGCTGATACCAAAAGCAGCTTGCTTTTGGATTTTAGGAAAGGGGCACAGTGCGTCCCGCCTGTGTGCGTTGGCGTGCTCCTTGGTTGCGATGGGCAGAGTGCAAGGCAAGTGGCCCAGTCTCAAAACGGCCGAGACGGCCGTCCCCCCTTCTTTTGCGCTGCAAAGTCTAATTTCAAAGTGACAATGGTATGAGACCCCAAGTATCATGCGCTTGCCGCCCTCGCGATGGATGCCGATGGCCACTAAGACGGCGCAGTCGCGCACGGAGGAATCGACTCGCACCTTGATGTAAGTGGCGTCAAGAATGAGGTGGGAGATTTCGGAAAGACGGCGACAGCGCCATTGTGCAAAGGATTCATCCTAAATCCGGCAGTTGAGGGTTAAAAATGGGCAGATCAGCCCGTGGCAGGAACTGGGAGGCTGGTGTTGAGGAGCGTGGGCTTGATGAATTTCTCAAAAATCCGTAGCAAGATGCGCTCCCATCGTTGGGCATTGGTCAACTGCTCCG
>CAMBAQ010000045.1 GCA_945863785.1 Chthoniobacter flavus | reverse complement strand
GGGCACAGTGCGTCCCGCCTGTGTGCGTTGTTGTGCTCCTTGGTTCCGATGGGGAGGGTGCGAGCAAGTGGCCCAGTCTCAAAACGGCCGAGACGGCCGTCCCCCCTTCTTTTGCGCTGCAAAGTCTAATTTCAAAGTGACAATGGTATTACTCCGTGTCCTCTGTCCTCTGTGGTTAAGTGATTTTTTCTGGTAATATGATGCGCATTGTTAGCTAGGGGCGCATTTTTCTGAACGGAATTTTGGATTTAATCCACGATCACCATGCAGTCTCCGTAACTGAAGAATCGGTAGCGTTCGCTAATGGCTTCTTGGTAGGCGAGGAGAGTGTTTTCGTAGCCGGCCATGGCGCAGACGAGCATAAGTAGCGTCGAACCGGGGAGGTGGAAGTTTGTGAGGAGGGCGCCGGTATGTTTAAACTCGTAAGGTGGACGTATAAAAATGCGGGTGCGTCCATCGTGCGGCAGGATTGGGCCGGGCGGTTGGGATTCGAGGACGCGGGCGGCGGTCGTTCCAATCGCGAAAACGCGCTCGGCAGCGTTGATGGCGTTGGCCGAATCGGGGCTGATCGAGTAAACTTCCTCGTGCATCGTGTGCTCGCGGATGTCTTCGGTTTTTACCGGTAGAAATGTTCCCGCGCCAACATGGAGGGTGACGAAGGTGTGTGGGATCGTGGCGAGGATTTCGGGAGTGAAGTGAAGACCCGCCGTGGGAGCGGCGATAGATCCGGGGGCTTGGGCATAGACGGTTTGGTATCGTTCGTCATCGGCTTCGTCCGATCCGCGCTTAAAGTAGGGAGGGAGGGGCATGTGACCGTGCTTTTCGAGGTCTGGCGGAGTGTCGAATTGGATGATTCGTTCGCCTTCGGGAAGGACGTCCAAAATCTCGGCGACCGTTCCGGCGATGGGAATACGAACACCAGGCTTGAGTTTGCGGCCCGGTCGGGTGAGGCATTTCCATTTGGTATCACCCAGAGACTCGAGGAGGAAAATCTCGATTGCGGGAGATTCTGAGAGGAGTCGGGCCTTGATGACACGGGAGTCGTTCAGGACGACCCGATCGCCATGCTGCAAGAGAGACGGGAAATCTCGGAACATCCGATGTTCGATGTCGCCTGATGTTCTGTGCAGGACGAGCATGCGGGAATCGTCGCGCCGTTCGGGTGGGCGGTTGGCTATGAGTTCCGGTGGGAGTTCGTAGTGGTAATCACCAAGGCGGTCGAGCATGCGTTAGACGGCTTTTTTAATGCGGGTGAATCCGCAGCGGGCGGCGGCGGCTCCGACGAGCTCGGCGACGCGGCGTTTGAGTCGGCGCGCTCGCAGAAAGAGAAAAAACTCAAACAGCACATAGGGAATCCACGGCCAGAGGGAAGCCTCGGGGATGAAAAACTGCTGGTAGGAAAGAATTCCCAAGAGGATGAAACTCAAAAGGAACGTGGTCGCCACCATGCGAGTGCGAAGGTGCACGCGAGTCAGGCATTTGGGGCCGCCATGGTATTCCGTGACCGAGCGCATTTGGATGCCCCACCAGAAACTGCCGTAGATCTGGACGTCCCAATTTTTCCAACCGGTATCGAGCGAGTAGTTCCAACCTTCGCTTTCCAGGGCTTGGATACTTTCTTGAAGGAGGCGCTCGCGACCATGTCCGTCTTCACTCCAGAAGCGGAGATTCGTGATGCTGCCTCTGGCTGGTTTGAAATCCTTTTCCACACTGGCGATAACGGCTGGCGGGGTGCGCTTGAATTTCAACCAGGTAAAATAACGGGCCCATCCGCGAACGAGGGGCTGAGCGAGGGCAAGGAAGGCCACGAGTAATCGCGCGGGAATGGTATCGTGTTTGGCCTCCAGTCGCGCATGGATCATGTAGGAAAGTGCCACGAGCAAAGTGCCGCCAAACATAATGTAGGGGATGATGCGCAGGAATGGGAGGGGTACTGAGATGCCCAACACAAAGAGTGTGAGGGCCAGCCATTCTATGCTGCTCAAATAGGCTGCGATCTCGGATTGCGGGGTGGGGTAGATGGATTGGAAAAGCCCCTCGCCGAAGACGCCATGATAAATAATCGGCTTGTTGACAAGCCAAGTGAAGCGCGGCGCGCCGTAGATCTGGCCTTTCCACTTCGCCGTGCCTGTAGGGCCGAAGAAAACTAAGTGCTGGAATCGCAACATCGACTCGGCTTCGCCATAGCCTTCCTGCTGCTTTCGGAAGGCTTGCAAAGTGAAGCGGCGGTAGTGCCAGACGATGGCTGCGGGACTGAATGCAATCACGCCGCCGCTCTGTTGGAGGCGCCAGCAGAAGTCGACGTCGTCTCCGGCTTTGCGGTATTCGGGGTCGAATCCGCCGACTTGATCAAAAGCCCAGCGGTGAAAAGCCATATTGCAGCCAGGGATGTGCTCGGCGACGACATCGGTGAGAAGAACGTGGTTTGGACCTCCAGGAGCCGCGGATACACAAGCCTGAACCCAGTTTTCCGCAGGTGGTGAAATGTTGGGTCCGCCCACGCCCGCGTAGTCCCCGCTAAGAAGCGTGCCCATGAGGTAGTAGAGCCAGTCGGGATCAGCCATGCAGTCGCTGTCTGTATAAACAATCACATCGCCGCCGGACGCATGGGCGCCCACATTTCGAGCGAAGCTCAGGCCTTTATTCTCTTGGCGGATATTTTTGACCCACGGATGCCGTGCGGCGATTTCCTGTGTGTCATCGGTGGACCCGTCGTCCACGAGGATGACTTCGTAGTTCGGATAGTTGATCTCCTTGAGCGAGGTCAGGCAACGGTCGAGCGTCTTGGCCCCATTGTAGGAACAGACAACCACGGAAGCCTTCGGGTAGTCGCGCAACTTGACACGGGAAGTCATCGAACCCTCTCCGTAGAAGAGACTCTTCACGGTTTCGAAAGCGGGTTTCTGGGATCGGTCGCGGCGGACTAATCCGAAGGACCAGTCTAAAATCTCCTGACCGCCCCGGAACCATTCGTCTGTCCAAGCATAGACAATCGTGCCAGCGAGTCCGCCGCGGACAACACTCTCGATGTGCCAGCGCAGCATTTCCGCCTGCTCGCTTTCCGCGTGGCGAATCGTGTCCATCCCAAACTCTCCGAGTATGAGTGGTTTGTCTTCGGCGAGATTTTGCAGTCGGGCGAGGTAGCGCTCAAAGTCATCCTGTCGGTGGAGGTAGACATTGAAGGTTACAAAGTCGCTGTTCTGCGGAAGCAGGTATTCTGTCGGCGGGTAGCTGGCGTAGGAAAATAAAGCGCGGGGATCGGCGGCGCGGCCGATGGCGATGAGTTGCTCGACAAACTCAGTGACCTGTCGGGCTCCCAACCAACGAACCATCGTGCTCGGAATTTCATTTCCGACGAGATAACCGAAAACTGCTGGGTGGCCGGCATTTTTGGAAACACCTTCTCGGACCGCCTCTTTCGCCGCATTGCGGATTTTAGCATCTTTTAAAAACTCGAGATGCTCGGCCCAAGGGATCGAGATGAGGGCGCGGATGTGCCGTTTTTCACAGAGATCCAGAAACCAACGCGGTGGCACATAGTAGATGCGGACAAGGTTCACTCCAGCCTCGACCATCAAATCCAGATCACGTGCAGCGCCTTCGGGGCTGCCGAAATATTCGCCATTCTCATCGGGAGCGAACGGGCCGTAGGTGACGCCCTTGATGAAAAACTTTTTGTCACCCTCAAAGAAAAATTTAGCGCGCACGCGCACTGGCTGCATGTCAGTCACGATGGGAAACTAACAAGTTAGATCTGTGAAAAGCGAGGCTGGATTTGTTGGTAGGCTCGGATTGCACTTGATTGGGTCTCTGCTAATCTCTCCGAGATGTTAAGAGTGCCACTTTTTCTCTTCTGTGTTTTCTTTGCTGTCGGCCTTCAGGCGGTGGAGGTCGCTGAAAGCCTCGTTCGAATAGAGGCGACATCCCAAGAGCCAAACTACAAAGCCCCTTGGAGTCCCGGTGAGGTTTCTTCCGGCGTGGGCGCGGGGTTTATTGTGCAGGGCGATCGGATTCTTACGAATGCTCATGTGGTGAGCAATGCCTCCTTTCTCACGGTCAACAAAGAAGGCGATCCCAAGCCCTATGCGGCAAAGGTTCTGTATGTCGCTCACGACTGCGATCTCGCGCTGCTCTCCGTCGACAGGGCTGAATTTTTTAATGGAACGACAGCCTTGGAATTGGGGGATATCCCAGCAATCGAGTCCATGGTTTCTGTTTACGGATACCCAATTGGAGGGAAGCGTCTGTCGGTCACACGAGGCATCGTTTCGCGCATTGATTTCCAGACGTACTCGCATTCGGGGATGGATTCGCATCTCACGATCCAGATTGATGCTGCTATTAATCCCGGTAATAGCGGCGGGCCAGTGATGCAAAAAGGCAAGGTTGTGGGAGTGGCCTTTCAAGGCTACAGCGGCGATGTGGCTCAAAACGTGGGTTACATGATCCCCACGCCTGTCGTGAAGCGGTTCTTCAAAGACGTAGAGGATGGAAAGTATGATCGTTATGTGGATCTCTCGCTGACGTTTGATAATCTCTTCAATCCTGCCGCAAGGAAGGCGCTCGGATTGCCCGCCGATGACGTCGGGGTGCAGGTCGGCACCGTTTATGGGGGAGGTCCATCGGATGGCATTATTAAGGCTGGCGATGTCTTGATGGGTATCGATGGTCTGCGTATCGCGAGTGATGGCACGATTAAACTCGATGGAGAATCCGTCCCACTCACTGAAGTGGTTGAGAGAAAGTTTAAAGGGGAATCGGCGACGCTGGATATCCTTCGTGAAGGCTCATCACTGCAGGTGAAGATACCACTCCGTGATCCTTGGCCCTTTGCGCTGCAGTCCAAAGCCTACGACGAAAAGCCTCAGTTCGTTGTCTTCGGAGGCCTTGTTTTTCAACCGGTGGATAAAAACTTCATGGATGCCTACCAGCCAGGGAATCTACGCCTCGACTACCTTTTTGATTTTTTTGTGGAGGATGGTATCTACCGAGATCGGCCCCAGTTGGTTGTGCTAAGTAACATCCTCGCGGATGCCGTGAATGCGTATGCAAAGGATTTTCTCTTTGCTGTGGTCGATGAAATCAATGGGCAAAAAATCCACCGAATCAGTGATGTTGCATCCGCTTTTGCGAAGTCCTCGAATTACTATGTGATTCAGATGCTTGGTATCGGTCGACCGCTTGTTTTAGAGCGCAAAGCCGTCGAAGAGGCACGTTCCCGAATCCTGCAGCGCTATGGAGTGACGTCCGAACAATATCTTAAAAAATGATTCGCCAATTTGTTTTCCTGCTTTTACTCACGCCTCTGCTGGCCATAGCGGAGCCAAAGTCGCCCATTAATCATCCCTATGCGGCAGCAGAACCATCCCCTTCGCCGGTTGAAAAGACGGAGAGTCCCGATCAAGAAAGTCGGAAGGTGGCGGAGAGTTCCATCTTGCGGGTGAACTCTACCAATCAAGCCTACGATTTTTTCCAACCATGGCTGAAGAAAAATCCCGTTAGTCGAAGAGGTGTCGGAGCTCTTGTGCAGGGGGGATGCGTGCTGGTCACGGCGGAGTTGGTGATGAATTCCAACTTTGTTGAACTCGAAAAAGCCACCACGGCTGAAAAATCTTCCGCAACCGTGGAGCGCGTGGACTACGATTGCAACCTAGCACTCCTGCGTCCGAACGATCCCGGTTTCCTGGAGGGGATGAAGCCTCTCACTTTGGAGAAAAGCCTGCGTGTCGGCAATGAGGCGACAGTTCTTCAATTGGAGCCGAACGGAGAGATTGCGCAGACCATCGGCCAGATCACCACGATCAGTGTTGGTTCTTACCCATTAGAAAATCTAGGCCTTCTGCTCTACAAGCTTCGCGTTCCACTCCAGCAGCGGGATGGCAGCTTCACGCTTCCCGCCGTTTCCGATGGGCGCCTCGTCGGCCTGTTGATGCGTTTCGATGCTCGCAGTCAATCTGCGGAACTTATTTCCACCCCCGTCATCCGACACTTTCTGGATTCGCCCGCAAAAGCTCGGTTTCCGCGGATGGGTATCGCCTTCTCCGCGCTGCGTGATCCGCAGTTCCGGAGGTTCATTGGCCTCACGGAGCCAGGTGGAGTTTATGTGAATGAGGTATCGCCTCATGGATCCGCAGCTGAAGCGGGAATCAAAAAAGGGGATGTGATTCTCGCTCTGGATGGACGGGCGATCGATCAGGATGGCAACTATGAAGACCCCAACTTTGGGCGTGTTTTGTTCACTCATCTGACTCACACCGTTGCCCAGGTGGGGTCCGAGCTGACTTTCACCATTTTCCGCAAAGGAAAATTGATTAAAGTCCCTGCGCGCCTTCGCGCGCCTGATCTCTCCCATGTGGTGAGCGATGCTCAATTAGCCGATCAACCACCCGATTACGTTGTGCTTGGTGGGTTCGTTTTTCTCGAGCTTTCCCGTCCGTATTTGCAGGAGTGGGGAAACGACTGGGTGAATGACGCTCCCAAGAGGCTTGTTTACTATGACGCCTTTCAAAATGAACTTCCCGAGGACAGAGGTAAGATTGTTATCCTTGCGCAGGTCCTTCCTGTGCCTGAAACACTGGGCTATGAGTCGATTCGAAACTTAGTCGTCACTCAAGTCAATGGAAGGCCTGTGCGCAGTTTGGTTGATTTATCTGAGGCTGCAAAAAAACCATTAAAAGGGTTTCATAAAATCGAGTTCGAAGAGGATCCCAAAACGGTCTTTCTTGATGCCGCCTCAGTCGAAGCGAATCAAAAGGCGCTGATTGAGCGATATTCCTTGCCCTCCTTGCAGCGCCTAAAAGGAAAAAAGTCTCCCTGAAGTTGTGAGTTACGGAAATCGCCTTCATCGCGGCAGTGTGATCTTTGCCTCATGTTTTGTGGCCTTTTTGGCGCTCAGTTCCTTGCGTGCCGAGCAACCATTGCAGTCGATCCCAGGGTGTACTCTCGTTCAGGCCCCTTGGGCTGATGGGGACAGTTTTCCCGTTAATCTTCCCGATGGACGAACGGTCACAGTTCGACTTTATGGGGCGGATTGTATCGAGTGGCATGTGAATGATGAAACCGACGCTCGTCGGTTACGGGCCCAGCGGCGCTACTTTGGGATTGGAGGCGATGATGCCAGCGCCTCGATGGCCAAGGCGAAATCTTTTGGTGAGCTTGCGGGTAAACGTACGCGGGAACTTCTCGGCAAGCCATTCACTCTGCACACGGCTTTCTCTGACGCACGTGGCGGTTCGGCTTCCGAAAGATTTTACGGTTTTATTACTACCGCCGAAGGAAGGGATCACGCCGCCGTTCTTGTGAAAGAGGGCTTAGCGCGAGCCGTCGGGCTTGTGAGGCGTCTGCCTGATGGAAGCGATGGGGAGGAATACCGTAACAAACTCCGGGATATCGAACTCACAGCTGCTGTTGCTCGCAAGGGGATCTGGGCTAGCACGGACTGGAAACGTCTCACCAGCGATCGTGCCGTCGAGCGGGCTGAAAATGCGGAGCTCGCGTCGTTTCTCAAGCCCGGCATTCCTGCCGGAGGCATCAATCTGAATACCGCTACACCAGAAGAAATCGAAGCCTTGCCTGGCATCGGCAAGAGTCTCGCCGAGCGCATCATCGCGGCCCGCGCTGATCGAGTGTTCGTGGGCGTGGACGATCTTCTGCGGATCAAGGGAGTGACGCCAAAATTGTTAAGCAAAATTGCTCCAAACCTGCATTTCGATGCACCTGTTCCGACATCCAAAAAGAGTAACTAATCTCAAGGGGATCGCATGGATTATTTGCTTCAGTATGTTTTTCGTAAAACACCAGTCCGACGGAATGGAATAATTCTCTTGCTGTCTGAATCGGGCTGTAGCAAGGATGCGCAAGTATTTAAGACTCTATGAACCAAGAACCGGACGCACCAACCGACCTTTCCGGTCTGGAGATGGATCTCGCTAAAAGCTTTCAACCCGCCTGGGTGAAGGAATCCTCATCGATTGAAAAACTAGCGCGATTTGCGGATTCCGATAGATCTTTCGAATCCAACGACAGGGGGTCACGCTTCTCGGATAGCCGTGATGGGCGTCGAGACAGAAAGCCTCGCAAGCCCTCCAGTCCTCAGCGTCCACGTGAGGGCGATCGTTCCTCTTCCTCAAAGTCACGTAGACCAGAAGGCCGTCTGTCGGGATCGCGTCCGGATGGGCGCTCCGAGCGTCGTGACGACCCGCGCCGTGAAAGCCAATCTCAACCCCGCGAAACTTTTCTCGAAGGCTGGGAGGTTAAATTTATTCCCGAGCCACGCGGTATTGAGGGCCTTACCAAACAAATCAAATCCACAGCGAAGGCGTATGGTCTTTTTGAACTTGCCCGACTGGTTCTGGAAAAGTCCCCTCGCTACCTCGTTGAGTTCACTCGCAAGTCGGGTCCAGCTCTTTTCCGTTGCGAGGCCGATGGCACTCTCTGGTTCAGCGAGCGGGAGGCTCTAGCTCACACATTGGCTAGCCAGATCTCGGTCTTTTACACGACGGAGACCGTCACTGTGGAGCCACCGAAGGGGGCCTTCCCTTACATTGCCCAGTGTGGGATGAGCGATGTGCTTATCGGGCCACCCAACCACCACGACTACCAATCCAAACTTCGCAAAATCCACAGTGAGCGTTTCGCCAATGTGCCATTCGATGTTTACACGTCGCGTGTTCGCATGGTGCGCGAAGAGGCGGTCATTCAGAAGTGGAAGGACGAGCAGTGCACGCAGAGCGTGTATCACCCCATCGAAACACCAGAGGGAGCTGAACCCATCACTCTTCAGAATCTTGCTGAAGTCGAAGCCCATTTCCTGAAAAACCATTCAGCCACGGCTGTTCGGTCGGCGGGTGATTCCTGCACGATCCCCGGCTCCGCGGCGGTGAATGATTCTGCCCAACCGGTATTTGTTTTTGTGAGGCGTGAGTTGGATAATCTCATTCGCTTCCCTCTACCTATCGCTCACGTGATTGGTCAGGAACTTTCCTCGCGCGGACTGCAAATTTTCAAAGCTCACGAAAACGTGACCTACATTTCGGTGGCCCGTCCCCGACCGCTCGATCGCCAGGCAACGCCTGTCTCTGAGACTTTAGCTGCAATTTTGGACTTTTTAGAGAGATCCCCGCAGCCTGCTCGCGCGGAGCAGTGGAAGTCTCTCTTGGCATTGCCCCAGTTGGCTCCAAATGGCGATGACGCCGCACGCGAGGGGGCTTTGCTCAAGGAGCTTTTCTGGCTTTTACATCAAGGTCATGTGATCGACTTTGCCGCGAAGGGACTCGAAGTCGCTCGCCGTCCGTCAGCGCGTACACAAGAGACTCCTCCGGCCGGAGCTTCCGTGAAGAAAAATCGCCCTCAAGGACCCGCTGCAGTGAAGCCTGTTGCTGAGCCTGTTGCTGAGCCTGTTGCTGAGCCTGTTGCTGAAGTCGATAGAGTGGTTAGTGCCGATTCTTAAAAAGCAAGGCCCATCCTGCTAGAAGGAATAATCCCCCAATCGGGGTAATGGCTCCAAGCCAACGTGCATTGGTAACGGCGAGAAGGTAGAGTGAACCCGAAAATATCGCGATGCCGATGGTCCATAGGCGAACGACGGAGCGGTTCTTTTCGGTTGCCCAAAGCGAGGCTACGGCATGGGTGATGTGGTAAAAAACAGCCGTTTGCCAGATCGCGGATGTATCATTTGCGGCAAGGATCGATTTGAGTCCGTGGGCACCAAAAGCCCCTAGTGCTACACCGAGAAATCCGACTATGGCGGCGATATTGACTTTTTGCATCGGCAACATGCTTGCACGGAATTCAACGTGTCTTCAATATCGATTCCCAGTGGGCACAATGATACTTTCGATTTTGGGTGTCGTCCTTTTTTGTTACTGGATGGCATGGCGATTCTACGCTCCGTTTATCGAGCGTCTTCTCGATGTCAATGGTGCCCGCCCTACGGCGGCGGTGATGAAAAATGACGGCAAGGATTTTTTGCCCACGAAGTCCTACGTTTTATTTGCCCACCATTTTGCCGCGATTGCCGGGGCTGGCCCGATTGTTGGTCCCACGCTGGCGATGATCTACGGTTTTATACCAGCGCTGATTTGGGTGGTGGCGGGAGCTATCCTTCTGGGCGGGGTGCACGACATGGTCACTCTCTTCATATCTTCCCGCGAGGAGGGGCGGTCGGTTGCGGACATCGCTCGCGTCTACCTCGGCAATGGAGGGTATATCCTAATCGTGAGCTTTTTGGTGATCGGGTTGGTGATGATAACCGCCACATTTTTGAATCTCAGCGTGACGGCACTCACCAGCATGTATCCGGCGACGAAAGTGGGAATGGCTTCACCATCTCCAGAGTCAATCCAATCTTCGCTCGCTCTCCCGCCTGATAAAATGGGTCTACATCCGTTTGACGACGGGAAAGGTCTGCCTACGGTGGTTGGGGTCCGCGATGGAGAACCCGTCCTGCTGGCGAGGATCGGAGGCATCGCTTCGACGAGTGTTCTTTTTATTACATTCTGCGCGCCGTTGCTGGGATTTCTTATCTATCGGATGCGATCTCCTGCCTGGCTGAACTATGCCGTGGCGGCCATCTTGTCGGCCGCATCGGTCGTTTTGGGGTTTTATTTCCCGGTGATTGTTTCGCCTGACGTGTGGCGACTTCTGATGACGGCCTATGTCGTATTGGCATCTGCGATTCCTGTTTGGTTGCTCCTCATGCCGAGGGATTTTGTGAACGTGCAGATTCTGTATGCCGGAATGCTGGCCGTGGTCGTGGGGTTGGTCGTGGCGGCGGTGGGAGGCAAGTTCCCAGAGATCCCTGCTGCTCCGCAGAGTCTTGCGGAGACGATCCCGTTATGGAATCTCGAGTCCGGCCTGCAATATGTAGGGCTGCTCTGGCCAATGCTACTCATCACGGTCTCTTGCGGTGCTATCAGCGGCTTTCATTGCCTCGTCTCGAGTGGAACGACGGCGCGCCAGCTTTCCAATGAGCGTGATGCCCGCCAGGTCGGGTACATGGGCATGCTTCTGGAGTCCCTGCTTGCTGTAAGTGTGATCCTCACGCTGATCATTGGGTTGGATTGGTCGAGCTACCAACAGATCACCTATGGGGAGAAAAATCCCATTCTGGCGTTCGCTTTGGCGACAGGCAGTTTGGTGAATCTGGCATTTGGTCTGCCCGTCTGGAGCGGTACGGTTTTGGGGATTCTTCTTTTGGAGGGCTTTGTTGTGACCTCATTGGATGTCGCTGTTCGCTTGAATCGGTATCTGCTTGAGGAGGTGTGGAAATTTCTTTTTCAAAAGCCGCCGGCGATTTTTCTCAATATCTGGTTCAATACTGCCCTCTGCGTGCTGCTTATGTTCACGCTGTCCCGCTCCAATACCTTGCCCGTTCTGTGGCAGGTCTTCGGATCGGCCAACCAGATGATGGGGGCCATGGCGCTATTGGTAGCCGCCGTTTGGCTGCGCGATCATGGAAGGCGTTCGGCATTCGTCCTCATCCCGGCGATTCTCATGTTTCTAACAACGCTGGCGGCGACCGGGATTTCCCTTTCCCGGAATTATCAAGCCGGCAACTGGGCGCTGGTTGGCGCTTGCTTGGTTTTGATCTGCCTTGCTGCGGGGGTAGCTTGGGTCGGTGGGCGGACGCTCATTCATCCGCCTCGCTGGGTGAAAAAATCGAACGCTTAAGAATTACTCTCCCTTGTAGGAGCAGCGGGCGCGCGGGGTTTCGTGGATGACGATTTCCGCAAGGCCAGGCAATTGGGGGTCCAGTTTTTTCCAAAGCCAACCTGCCATCAACTCGATCGTGGGATTTTCCAATCCGGGGACATCGTTGAGGTGCGAGTGGTCGAGTTGCTCGACAATCGGTCGCATCGCAGCGCTGATAAGAGCATGGTCGTAAAACCAACCGGTCTCGGGATCCACCTCGCCTTCGACAGAAATTTCGATAGTGAATGTGTGGCCGTGGATGCGAGCGCACTTGTGGCCCGCCGGGACCTTGGGCAGACTTTGCGCGGCTTCGATAATAAAATCTTTGGTGAGGCGAACCTTCATAAGCGGGTTGTTATAGACGCTCGAGCGACTCTTCCCAGTTCAATTTCACATCGGGTTGAAGAATTTGTCCTTGTCATGATCCGGAGGGCATGGCAATTTCCCCAGCTTCCAACAACAATAAGAAAAAATAATGGCTAAAGCAGCAAATGAAATGGAGACACTCAAGCTCCACGCAAAAGACACCGG